>NZ_JAAVVW010000002.1:300000-574931 GCF_023910625.1 Limnohabitans sp. | reverse complement strand
GCCAAATGAACGCATGACCGTCCGCCCTCTCTTCGGTTTCTTGTGCGCCAGCCTGGATGACTTCTTGGTAAAACCCTTGAGCATCGTAGGGGAATCAGGGGCGTCCGCCGTGGCCATTTTGGACGCCAATCAGCCGGTGTTTTATGTGGTCAGTCCCGACGCGTGGCGTGAAATGTCGAAGGGGGGACGGGCCGCTTCGCAAACCGTGAAAAACAACAAAAATGAAACTGAAGAGGCGTTGGACGCATCGGGCGACGTGGATGAGCCGGGAGAGCTGGGTGATTTGTACAGGGAACAAGAGGCCCCTGTACCGGCCCCGCGGGCCAAGCTGAGCCCCCGCAAACGATCGGTCATGACCGATTCGGTGTTGACCCAGGGGGCGCTGCGCGCGAACAACTTTGATGTGTTGGCCGACCAGTTGATTGCGCTGGAAAACCAGCGCGTGCAGCGCGCTGAGTTGAGTGCGGCGTCGGTCGGCATTCTCAAAAACCGGCTTGACGCCCACGTGTTGCCGTATTTCAAATACATCCCGCCTTCTCAGGTCACGCCCATGATGATGGACGCGTTTGTCAAGCGCCTGACCGATGCCCATTTGAGTTCGACCACGGTGTCACAGTACCTGGTGGTGGTGCGCAAGTTGCTCAAGCTGGCCATTCGTCAGGGCTTTCTGCGTGAAATGCCAGAGTTGCCGTCAATCAAGGTGGCCAACCGCCCGCGCTCGATGCTGAGCTTGCAGGAGTACGCCGCTGTGGTGCGCACGGCGCACCGCCTGGCACGCCATGGCGACAAGGCCCCAGAGGTCAAGGCCTCTACCGGGCACCGAGAGCGCTTTTGGGTGCAGCCGCGCAACCTGAGTCTGCCGCCCGACATGGCATGGGCCATTCGGTTCATGGTGAACAGTTTTGTGCGGCCCGGTGATTTGCGACAACTCAAGCACAAGCATGTGCAGGTGGTGCGCGGCAGCAGTGTGTATTTGCGCATGACCTTGCCGCAAACCAAGCGCCACGACGCGCCCATGGTGACATTGCGTCCGGCGGTGCAGGTCTATGAGGCTGCGCTGGCGCAGGCGCAGCGAGATGGCCGCGGCGGGCCAGATGACTATGTGTTTTTGCCCGCCGAGACCGATCGCAATTACGCCTTGGCCGTGCTGGGCTTTTGGTTCAAGTGGGTGATGCGCGAGGCCGGTGTGGCCCCAGAAGATGCGATGGGCCGTTTGCGCACGCTGTATTGTTTGCGGCACACGTCCATCATGTTTCGCCTCCTCTATGGCCAGGGCATCGACATGCTGACCTTGGCCCGCAACGCCAGAACCTCGGTGCAGATGATCGAGCGTTTTTATGCGTCTGCGCTGGATGGCGAGATGAACGTGGCCATGCTGCAAAGTCGGCGCACGTCCAAAAATTGAGGGGTGAGGCCGCACCAACAAAAAACCCCTGCAAGTGGCCCAGCAGGGGTTGATTTTTGGGGTGAGCGCTGCTGGCCTTCGGTGAAGGCCAGGCAGAGAAGAAATCAACCGGGACGGATCTGAGCTTTGATCACGACTTCTTTCCAGCGGGCTTGTTCGCGTGCCACATAGGCACCGTATTCGGCAGGCGTACCGCCACCGGCAATGGCGCTTTCGGCCGCGTTTTGCGCAACGATTTCTGGCGATTTCACCGCTTTGGCGCATTCTTGTTGCAACCTGTTGATGATCTCTGGTGGCGTGCCTGCCCGTGCGTGGATACCGTACCACTGCACGGTTTCAAAATTTTTGTAGCCGAGCTCGGCCACGGTGGGGACATCGGGCAGCACCGAAAGCCGCTCGGTGGCACCCGTGGCAATGCAGCGCAAAACGCCGCTCTTGATGTGGGGCAAGAGGGCCGGTGTGCCTGCGGACAACAATTGAATGCGACCTGCCAGCACGTCGTTCAGGGCGGGGCCTGTACCGCGGTAGGGGATGTGCGTGATGAACATGCCTGTGGCCAGCTTGAGCGCTTCCATGGCCAGGTGGCCCGCACTGGCATTGCCCGCCGAAGCGTAGTTCAGTTGGCCGGGGCGTGACTTGACGTAGGCTACCAAAGACTTGAAGTCGTTGGCAGGCACGTCTTTGTGCACCACAAACAGGCTGGGCACGCGCGACAGCAGGGTCACAGGCACAAAGTCCTTGTTCACGTCGTAGCCGCTGTCGGGGTAGATCAGGGGGTTGACCGCCATCAGGCCGATGTGGCTCATGATGATGGTGTAGCCGTCGGCCGGGGCGCGGTGGAGCTCTTGCATGGCGGGCACACCGCCACCGCCGCCTTTGGTGTCAATGACAAAAGACTGGCCCATTTGCTTGGTCAGTTGGGCGGCAACGCCACGGGCCACAATGCTGGAGGTGCCACCGGATGCAAAGGGGATGATCCAGCGTATGGGCTTGTTGGGCCAGGTCGATTGGGCATGGCCCGAAACGCCAGTGGCCGCCAAGCCTGCCGCGCCCATCCATTTGAGGTAATCACGGCGGGGAATGAGCGGGGATTGGGGATCTTGCATGTCTCTGAACTCCAGTTGTGAAAAGAAAATGTGATTAAATCAAAAAACGGAAATTTTTGAAGCGGGTTATTACTTATTAAAGTGTCGTTGGCCTGCGAAATTGTCGCCAAAGTGCTGGTGCCACCAGCAGCAACACGGCCACCGCCATCAAGCTGCCCGACAAGGGACGGGTGAAAAAGGTGGACCATTCGCCTTGGCTGATGGTCAAGGCTTGGCGCATCGATTGTTCGGCCATGGGAGCCAGAATCAGGCCCACGATGAGGGGCGCGGCCGGGAAGTCAAAGCGCCGCATCAGGTAGCCCAGCAGGCCAAAGACAAACAGCAGGCCGACGTTGAACACCGAGTTGCCTGCGCCATAAACGCCCGCAGTCGAGATGACGATGATGCCCGCGTAAAGCCAGGGCGGCGGGATTTTGAGCAGCTTGACCCACAAGCTCACCAAAGGCAGGTTGAGCACCAGCAAGATCACGTTGCCGATGTAGAGGCTGGCGATCAGGGTCCAGACCAAGCCGCCTTGTTGGCTGAACAGCTGAGGGCCGGTTTGGATGCCGTAGCCTTCAAAGGCCGACAGCATGATGGCCGCCGTGGCCGATGTGGGGATGCCCAAGGTGAGCAAGGGCATCAGCACGCCCGCAGCGGCCGCGTTGTTGGCGGCTTCGGGTCCGGCCACCCCTTCGATCGCGCCGTGGCCAAATTCTTCGGGGTGCTTGGAGAGTTTTTTCTCGGTGTAGTACGACAGCAGCGTGGGCAACTCGGCCCCGCCTGCAGGCATGGCACCGATGGGGAAGCCATAAAAAGCGCCACGCAGCCAGGCTTTCCAGGAGCGACCCCAGTCTTGCTTGCTCATCCACAGGCTGCCCGAGAGTTTCATGACTTCGCCGCCTTTGGACTCGCGCCCTTGCCAGGCCAGGTAAAGTGCTTCGCCCACGGCGAACAGGCCCACCGCAGCCACGGTGACTTCGATGCCATCGAGGAGTTCGGGGCGGCCAAAGGTGAAGCGGGGTTGGCCTGTTTGCAGGTCGATGCCGATCATGCCCAGCAGCAAGCCCAGACCGAGCGCCACCAGGCCGCGCAGCATGGAGTTGCCCAGCACCGCCGACACCGCCACCAACGACAGCACCATGAGGCTGAAGTATTCGGCGGGGCCAAAGGCCAGAGCGGCGTCGACCACCCAGGGGGCAAAAAAGGTGAGCGCCAAAGTGCCGATGGTGCCCGCCACAAAGCTGCCGATGGCGGCAGTGGCCAGGGCTTGGCCAGCGCGCCCGCGTCGGGCCATTTTGTTGCCTTCGAGCGCGGTGACCACCGCCGCCGATTCGCCTGGCGTGTTGAGCAAGATGGAAGTGGTGGAGCCGCCATAGGCTGCGCCGTAGTAAATGCCCGCAAACATGACGAACATGCTGGTGGCGGGCACATGGTAGGTCAGGGGCAGCAGCAAAGCGATGGTCAGCGCCGGGCCAATGCCGGGCAATACACCCACCAGCGTACCGATAAAGCAGCCCACGAAACCCCACAGCAAGGTGGTGGGTTGAAGGGCAATGGCAAAGCCGCCCATCAGGGCGTCAAAAGCTTCCATGGGGTATCCGATTCAAATCAACCAGGGCAGTGCAGGCCCCAGGCCCACGCCCAGCAAGCGGGCAAAGACAAACCAGAACACGCCAGCGATCAGGCCGCAGATGAGCAGCGACTTGCCATTGAAAGGCGCGTCAAAAGCACGGGCAATGCACATGCCGCACAGCGTGCCCGGCAGCACAAAGCCCAGGGGAATGACCAGCGCGATGAAGGCCACCCCGCCACCCAGCAAGCTGAGCATCCGGGTGGTCGCGCCGGGCAGGGCTTGTTGTCCGCTGTCCTGGCTCAGGTCCACCTGGCGTCCGCGCCAGGCGCTCCAGCCGTACAGCAGCGCCACCACGGTGAGCGCTGCCACGATGGCGGCCGGGGCCAGCACCGGGCCCACGGTCATTTGCATCAGCGATGGCGGAATGACCGTGAGTTGCCAGGCGGCCACGCCGCAAACGGCCAGCAGCAAAAGAGCCAGGCGCACAGGCGTCATGCCAAGCCCAGTTCTTTCATCAGCACTTCCTTTTCGGCAATGTCTTTGGCCAGATCGCGCTCAAAAGGGCGCTCGGTCATGAAGGCGTTGGTCCATTTGCGGGTTTCGAGCTCTTGCTTCCAGGCGGCCGATTGACTCAGGCGGGTGACAAAGTCAATCAAGGTGTTGCGCTGCGCGTCGCTGATGCCGGGGGCTGCAAACACACCGCGCCAGTTGGATTCGGACACGTTGATGCCCAGTTCGGTGAAAGTCGGGACGTTGACGCCGGGAATGCGGCTTTTGCCCGAGACGGCCAGAGGGATCATCTTGCCGGCCTTGATTTGCTCTTCAAACTCGGAATAGCCCGAAATGCCTGCCACCACCTGGTTGCCCAAGATGGCCGCGTTGGCGGGGCCACCGCCCGCAAAGGCCACGTAAGCGGCTTCACGCGGGTTTTTGCCCAGCGCTTTGATCAACATGCCCAGGATCAAGTGGTCTGTCCCGCCAGCGCTGCCACCGGCCACCGAGACGGCTTTGGGGTTGGCTTTGATGGCCGCTTCGAGCTCTTTCCAGGTTTTGATCTTGCCCGCAGCAGGCACGACGATGACGCCAGCCTCTTCGGTCAGGCGCGCAATGGGGGTGACGTTTTTGATGGTCATCGGGCTCTTGTTGGCGATGCCCGCGCCGATCATGACCGAGCCACCCACCATCAGGATGTTGCCCTGGCCCTTGCGTTGGTTGACAAAGCGGGGCAGGCCCACCATGCCGCCAGCGCCGCCGACGTTTTCAAAGGCCATGTTGCCCACCAGGCCAGCCGCCTTGGCAGCGCGCTCAATGGCGCGGGCTGTGCCGTCCCAGCCGCCACCGGGGGCAGCGGGCACGAACATGTTGAGCGTGTCAAACATGGGTTTGGCCTGAGCCCAAGCCGGCAGGGCCAGGGAAGCACCAGCGGCAGTGCCGAGGGCCAGGAAGTCGCGTTTGGAAATGGACATGCAGGTCTCCTGTGTGAAAATCAAAAAAAGCCACTGCCCGGGTCTGTGTCTGGTGCAGATTCCAGGATTGTCGTGTGCCGTGCCGCGCCAAACTGTCAATCACCTGTCAAAGCTGATCAGTGAATACCCTCAAGTCCCGCATCTTGCTGGTAGAAGACACCCCCGACATAGCCTTGTGGTTGGGGGCTGCCTTGCGCCAAGCCGACATGGAGGTGGTCTTTGCCACCGACGGCCTGCAGGCCGAGCAGTGTTTGCAGCTGGGTCATGGTTTTGATGCGGTGCTGCTCGATTTGCAGTTGCCGGGGCCAGACGGCCTGAGCGTGCTGCAGGCTTTGCGTGCACGGGGCGATGCGGTGCCGGTGCTGATTTTGACGGCGCGCGCCAGTGTGCCCGACCGGGTGCTGGGCCTGAACCTGGGCGCCGACGATTACTTGCCCAAGCCCTTTGACCTGAGCGAGCTGGAGGCGCGTCTGCAGGTTTTGCTGCGTCGCCAGGGGCGGGTTAAGACCGCAGCGCTGCGCATGGGGCCACTGGAAATGCAGCCCGACAGCGGTGCGGTGCTGTTGCACGGGCTGCCGCTGGCGCTGACCCAGCGTGAATCGTCTGCCTTGCGGGTGCTGTTGGCTTCGCCCCAACGCACCGTGAGCAAAGAGCAGTTGCACGCCGAGGTCTTTGGCGACGAGCCCACAGCGCTGGACGCTGTGGAGGTGTTGATTTACCGGTTGCGTAAAAAACTCGAATCGCTGAACGCAGCGCCCGCCCATGCCGAGGTGGCCATCACCACCTTCCGGGGCATGGGGTATATGCTGACGCAAGCCCCGGTACGGACTTGAAATGCCTTCGTTCAAGCAATTTGTCCGACCTGTTGCGTCCCTGCGCGGTCGCTTGTTGGCCTGGATTTTGTTGCCCTTGGCTATGCTCATTGGAGTCAATGCCTGGGTGGCTTACGGTAACGCGGTCAACGCGGCCAACGAGGCCTATGACCGGTCGCTGTACCTGGCTGCACGCACTTTGGCCGAAGAACTGGTTTGGCGTGATGGGCAGGTTCAACTGGAGCTGATGAAGGCGGCAGGTTATTTGTTTGAAAACCACACCGGGGCGCGTCTTTTTTACAAGGTCAGATTGCTCGATGGGCAGTGGTTGGCGGGTGCTGCCGATTTGCCTGATTTGCCAGCAAGCAGTGCGTCATCGGTGCGTTTTTTTGCCTTGGTGCAGTTGGGCGATGGGCGTTACCTGAACCAATCGGTGCGTTTGGTTCAGCTCATCCATGTGATGGAGGCCGCAGGCTTGACCGACCCCCTCATCCGGATCACGGTCGCTGAAACCATGGAGGCGCGCCAGCAATTGACGCAGCGGATTTTCCGGGGCACCTTGAGAAGTCAAGGCCTGCTGCTGTTGGCGGCGGCTTTGTTGGTGGTGTTGGGGGTGCAGTTGGGCATCCGGCCGCTGGAGGCTTTTCGTCGGCAACTGGCGGGTAAGGCCGAAGATGATTTTTCGCCCATCCAACCCCCCGATTTGCCGCGCGAGTTGCAGCCCCTGATCGACACCCTGAACAGTTATCTGGACCGTCTGGGCCGGTTGATTGACATCCGCAAGCGCTTTCTGGACAACGCTGCGCACCAGTTGAGGACCCCTTTGACGGCGCTCAAAACACAATTGGCACTGGCCCAGCGCAACCCGCATCCCGAGCAGGCGCAGGCCTTGCTGCAGGCGGCGCGGCAGACCACCGACGATGCGGTGCGCTTGACCGAGAAGATGTTGACCATGACGCGTGTGGAGCACGCCCGTGAAATGCACAGCCCGCAGCCGGTTCATTTGGTGGTTCTGGCCAGGCAAGTCACCCAGACCCATTTGTGGCGAGCGCACCAAAGGGGTGACGATCTGGGCCTGGAAATACTGGACACCCGCGGCGTGGTCTTGGGGTTAGAGCTGTTGTTGAGTGAAGCCCTGAGCAACCTGATTGACAATGCTTTGCAGCATTCCAAGCCTGGAGCACACATCACGGTCAGGGTTGGGCCTTCGTGGGTGGAGGTACAAGACGATGGCCCCGGGATTGCGGCGGCGCATCAGGCGCATGTGTTTGAGCGCTTTTACCGCGCTGCACCCTCGGGGGTGTCAGGCAGTGGTTTGGGCCTGGCCATTGTCAAGGAAATTGCCCACCTGCATGGTGCAGTGGTCGGTGTCCACAGTCCTGTCAAAGACGGCAGGGGCACCGTGGTTCGGCTGGGGTTCACGAGCGCCCAGCCAATGGACACGTGAAGTCCTCATCCCAGAGGATGGAGGGCGGGGTCTCGGGCTTGCAGCCTGGGGTGGCAGGGCTGCAGTTGGACAGTTGTTCCTTGAACTCCAGTCGCAGCTCTACTCGGCGACTTTTTTCAGGCTGGTTCAAGATGGCAGAGTTGAAAGAGGACCCGCCCACAAAGAACAGGTCTCTGATCGTTTGACGGTCTTCCTGGCTGAGTGCGTTGGGTGCTTTGGCATCGAGCAGCACACACAAGACACGTTGCGAACGTGCCAAGCTCAGATTGAGGTTGTACAGGTAAGAACCCTCGGGGCTGGCATAGCCGTCCACCACAAACCGTTTGAGCCACATCTGACATGCAGGCGTGCGTGCAATGTCGAGCATTTCCGGGACGAATTCACGCAGGAAGTTGGCGCGAAGGCTGTCCAGTTGGTGGCTGTCTTTGGGAAATTCAGCGAGCGAACCGAATTCCAGGGTTTGTCCACGCAACTGCACCCCCGCAAAAGACTTTTGGCGGGTGATCAAGGCGATGTCCTCAAGGCAAGTCGAGATGGTGCTTTCTCGTTGGATGCGGGCATCGTCCATTTGTCGCAAGCCTTCCGTGACGCTCAGCAAAGCAACGGCCATGGCTACCAAAAACAAAACCATGAGCGCGGTCATCAGGTCGGAAAAAGAAATCCAGAACGGCTTTTCCGCATCGTTCCTGCGTCGTCTGTTGGGGCGGGTGTTCGGTCCCATCGTCTTCAGCGTTGGCTGGCTGTGGGCGATGTGGCGCGCAATTGCTGCAATATTTGCAGAGACAGCCTGGTTTGCATTTCGGTGGCCAGGGTGAGTCTCTCCAGGTGTTGTTCACCGCCATGGGGCGCAAAGATCGTGTCCAGATGGTGCTGAAGTTGCTCCACCTGCCGATAGCGGCCTGTGAGTAAGGACTTCTCAAACCAGGTGAAGACCATTGCCAAAGTGATGGCCATGGCAGAAACCAAAAAAGCGTGCCCCACTGTTTGTACCAGTTGGGTCAATTCGTTTTGCACCTGCTGGGGTTGAGAGACATCAAATCCGATCAGACCCGCAATCAAGCCTGTGAAGGTGCCAATGATGCCCACCCCGGTCAGGATGCCCGGGATGTGGCTGAAAAAGTGGGTCTGAAGGGGCGAGTCGACCAAGGCTTGCTCTGTGAAATAGTGCTCGGCGTAGCTGCTGGCTTGCCACGGCCCGGAGCGTGCAAGCGTGCTGGTTTCAAGCTGCTGGAGAGTTTCCACAGCTTGGTTGTACTCCTGCCAAAGTGTTGCCAGTTGCGCATCGGTTTGCGCCAGGCGTTCAATGGCAGACAGGTCCAGCCGCCCACCGTCAGCGTTCGTGTTCATGTGGGCAAAAAATGCGCCAGACAATTGGCTCACGCGCTGCCTGGCAGCACCGATAGGGCCTGCATCAGGGTTTTGCCATGGGGTTTGCAGCGTGCGGGCATATTGTTGCCATGCATGATGCAAGGCGGGGTTGATGGTGGTTTCTTGCTGCAGAGACGTCAGATCGATGGGAGCCTCGGCAGGCCGTGTGGCCAACTGACCCAAGGTCGAATTGACCGCATTAAACTGGTTTTTGAGAACAAGGGCCGGTATGACAAACCGGAACAGGTAGTGCAGACCGATCAGCCCCAACACCGCTGCAACGGTCCATAGATGCCAATAGGCAGCAAGATGTTTCATCAGGTCGGGCATGGTGGTTTGCGGGTGTGAAGATTTTTTTCAGTCTAGCAAATGTCCCATGCAAAATCCCCCGGCGCATCGGGGCGGCTTTGGGTGGGCAAGCCATCGGCTGATGGGTCTGCGATAGAATGCCCGCTTCCGAGGAGCGTTGCAGCGCCCCCTGGCTTGCCAACAAGTCGGCAGCGGGGCGTGAGGCTCGGAACACTTTAAAAGCAACGACGCTCATCCACATGACGTGAGGTGAGCCTGTTTCGGTTCAGTGCTTCCAATACGCATGTGGCCCTTTCACATTGCTTTGGAGTTTTCACATGAACGCACGTATTCCGACGGCCGTCAACGCAGACTGCATCATTGCCGATATCGGCTTGGCGGACTGGGGTCGCAAAGAAATCAAAATCGCCGAAACCGAAATGCCCGGCCTCATGGCCATCCGCGAAGAGTTCGCCAAGGCCCAGCCCTTGAAGGGCGCACGCATCACCGGCTCGCTGCACATGACCATTCAGACGGCCGTGCTGATCGAGACCTTGCAAGCCTTGGGCGCCGATGTGCGCTGGGCCTCTTGCAACATCTTCTCGACACAAGACCACGCAGCTGCCGCCATTGCCGCTGCAGGTACGCCCGTGTTCGCCATCAAGGGCGAGACCTTGGCCGATTACTGGGATTACACCCACCGCATTTTTGACTTCGGCGCTGCAGGCACCGAAGGCGAAGGCCCCAACATGATCCTGGACGACGGCGGCGATGCCACGTTGTTGATGCACTTGGGCAAGCGTGCTGAAAAAGACGCCAGCCTGATCGCCAACCCCACCAGCGAAGAAGAGACCTGCCTGTTCAATGCCATCAAGGCCAAACTGGCCGTGGACCCGACCTGGTACAGCCGCAAGGGCGCGCACATCATCGGTGTGACCGAAGAGACCACGACCGGCGTGCTGCGCCTGAACGAAATGGCCGCCAAGGGCAGTCTGATGTTTCGTGCCATCAACGTGAACGACTCGGTGACCAAGAGCAAGTTCGACAACCTGTACGGCTGCCGCGAATCGCTGGTTGATTCGATCAAGCGCGCTACCGACGTGATGATCGCCGGCAAAGTGGCCGTGGTTGCCGGTTACGGTGACGTGGGCAAGGGCTCGGCACAAGCCCTGCGCGCCCTGAGCGCCCAAGTGTGGGTGACCGAGATCGACCCGATCAACGCCCTGCAAGCTGCGATGGAAGGCTTCAAGGTCGTGACCATGGAATACGCCGCCGACAAGTGCGACATCTTTGTGTCCGCCACCGGCAACAAGAACGTGATCCGCTACGAGCACATGGCCGCCATGAAAGACGAAGCCATCGTCTGCAACATTGGCCACTTTGACAACGAAATCGACGTCGCTTCTTTGGAAAAGTTGCAATGGGACGAGATCAAGCCGCAAGTTGACCACATCATCTTCCCCGACGGCAAGAAGATCACCCTGTTGGCCAAGGGCCGCTTGGTGAACTTGGGTTGCGCCACCGGCCACCCCAGCTTCGTGATGTCGTCTTCGTTCGCCAACCAGACCATCGCCCAGATCGAGCTGTTCACCAAGCAAGACCAGTACGAAAACGGCAAGGTCTATGTGCTGCCCAAGCACCTGGACGAAAAAGTGGCCCGTTTGCACCTGAAGAAAGTCGGCGCGATGCTGTCCGAACTCAGCGAAGAACAAGCCGCTTACATCGGCGTGTCCAAGAACGGTCCTTACAAAGCCGACACTTACCGTTATTGAAATCCACCTGATGCGCATCGACCAACTTCTCGTGGAGCGCGGCTTGGCCGCCTCCCGTTCTCAAGCTCAACGACTGATTGCTGGGGGCGTGAAGTGGCAGCAGCCCGACGGAGGTTGGCGCGCGGTGGTGAAAAACCGCGATGAGGTGCCCGAGAGTGCTGCTTTGCAGCTGCTCGACGACGCCGAGTCGCGCTATGTGTCGCGTGGCGGCCTCAAGCTCGAAGGGGCCTTGAAGGCCACGGGTGTTCTGGTAGATGGTTTGCGTTGCCTGGATGTGGGGCAAAGCACGGGCGGCTTCACCGACTGCTTGTTGCAGCACGGCGCGGCCGAGGTGGTGGGCATTGATGTGGGCCACGCCCAGGTGCATCCGCGCATCAGCCAAGATGAGCGGGTGGTCTGCATCGAAGGCGTGAACGCCCGCGAGCTGGAACCCGGTGATGAGCGGGTGCCAGAAGCGCTGCAGGGTTTTGACCTGATGGTGGGCGATGTGTCCTTCATCTCGCTGACCTTGGTGTTGCCGGGCGTGGTGCATTTGCTCAAGCCCACGGGCCAGTTGCTCATGTTGGTGAAACCCCAGTTTGAGCTGCAGCCGGGCCAAGTGGGCAAGGGCGGCATCGTGAAAGACGACACCCATTTTCCGTTCATCGAAAACCGTGTGCGCACAACTTTGACCGAGTTGGGCATGCAAGTGACGGCTTGGTTGGACAGCCCGATTGAAGGTGGCGACGGCAACCGTGAATTTTTTGTGCAGGCCTGTTGGCCTGACCCTGCGTCAGTGGCTCCCGCACGCGAAAAAGCACGCGAAGCCCACGAGGCTGATCTGGCCGCCTTGGCCTATGCCAAGGCCAACGACTATTGAATTTTTGAAGGTGTTGAGATGTCTGGTTTGAAGCTGCCCATCAGCCTGGAATTTTTTCCACCCAAAACCCCCGAAGGCGCAGACAAGCTGCGCGGTGTGCGTCAAGCGCTCTATGGCTTAAAGCCAGAGTTTTGCTCGGTGACCTACGGCGCTGGGGGCTCCACACAAGAAGGCACCTTTGCCACCGTGGGTGCGATCCTGGCCGAGGGCGTGCCTGCGGCCTCGCACTTTTCTTGCATTGGTGCGACCCAAGCTTCGGTGCGCGCTGAATTGGCCAAGCTCAAAGCCATGGGCGTCAAGCGGCTGGTGGCTTTGCGCGGCGACTTGCCCAGCGGCTACGGTGCTGGTGGCGAGTTCCATTACGCCAGCGATTTGGTGGCCTTCATCCGAGCTGAGACCGGTGACGATTTCCACATCGAAGTGGCGGCCTACCCCGAAATTCATCCTCAGGCCAAGTCCCCCGATGCCGACTTGCACGCCTTTGCCACCAAGATAAAAGCCGGGGCCAACTCGGCCATCACGCAATACTTCTTCAACAGCGATGCGTATTTCCGTTTTGTGGACGGCGCCTACAAACTGGGTGTCGATGTGCCCGTCGTGCCGGGCATCATGCCGATTACCAGCTCAGCACAATTACTGCGCTTCTCAGACGCCTGCGGGGCCGAGATCCCGCGCTGGATCCGGCTGCGCCTGCAAGCCTATGGCGACGACACTGACTCCATCAAGGCCTTCGGCCTGGACGTGGTGTCCGACCTTTGCGAGCAACTCATCAACGGCGGCGTGCCCGCTATCCATTTCTACACCATGAACCAAAGCGCGGCGACGCTGGAGATCGTGCGTCGCCTTTGACTGGCGCAGCCCCATCTGTTCAGTGGTTTGCCACACACAGTGCGAGATAGCAACGCATACCCTTGATGAAGCTCAAGTGGACCTGCGGCTGCGAGTCCCGCCTGTGTTCGTTTGATGTGCATCAAGAGCACACATCGTCGCCAATATTCCAATGAAATCGAGAGGTTTGTCTCTCGCTTACAAAAGGAAAATCGACATGAAAAAACAAACTTGGTGGGTAGCACTGTTGCTGGCGGGATCGGTCACGGGCGCGATGGCACAAGGCCTGGGCGAAAGCCCGTGGCAAATTCGCTTGCGCTCCGTGCATTTGGACAGTGTCAACAAGGACACCACCCCTTTGGGCCTGTCCATTGACAACAAGACCTTTGCAGAAATTGACTTCACGTATTTCTTCAGCAAGAACTTGGCCGCAGAACTGGCCTTGACCACCCACCAAAAGCAACGGGTCTATGCCAACGGCACCGATATCGGCTCCTTCAAGCATTTGCCACCAACTTTGCTGATGCAGTACCACTTCACCGACTTTGAGGGCTTCAAGCCCTATGTAGGCGGGGGCGTCGCCTACACCCGTTTCAGCGGCGTGTCTTTGCCACCGGGTGTCACTTTGGACAGCCACAGCTGGGGCACTGCCTTCCAAGTGGGTGTGGATTTTCCGATCGATAAAAATTGGTCGATCAACCTGGATGTGAAAAAAACCAATATACGAACCGATGTGTATGCCGACGGCAGCAGTTTGGGCCGCTTGCGGGTGGACCCTTTGCTCTATGGCGTTGGCATTGGCTACCGTTATTGAGGGGGTGAAACACCAGGTCGTCTAGGCTGTGGCCATCCCAGATCAAAGGTAGGGGTTCGATAACCCCAGACCGGCCAGGATGGCCACCTCATAGGCCTCCATTTCTTGCGCGTCGGCGGTGCTGTTCTCGTGGTCCCAGCCTTGCGCGTGCAAAGTGCCGTGCACCAGCAAATGCGTGTAATGCGCTGCCAGCGTTTTGCCCTGCTCTTTGGCTTCGCGGGCCACCACCGGGGCGCACAGCACCAAGTCGGCCACCACCACCGGCTCTTGCTCGTAATCAAACGTCAGCACATTGGTGGCGTAATCCTTCTTGCGGTAACTGTTGTTCAGTGCACGCCCTTCTTCTTCGCCCACGATGCGCACGGTGATTTCGGCATCGTCGGCCAAAGCGTGGCGAATCGCTCGTAACACCACATGGCGGGGCAGGGCGGCGCGGTGACGTGCCGCATTGGGGATGTTCCCAAATTGCAGGGACAGTTGGAGTTGTTGCAAGGGCATGGGCAAGAAAAGTCTGTGTGTAGGGTGTTGGGTGCGCGTATCGTCGCCGCGCAGTGCAGGCAACTCAATCGTCGCTGGTCAATGGTTTGCGTCGGGTGCTGATGCCCGCCCTCAGCGGCGCGCTGCCTTGCGCGTCGTAGGCGTCCACGATGCGGGCCACCAAGGGGTGGCGCACCACGTCGGCGCTGCTAAAGCGTGTGAAAGCAATGCCTTTGACCCGCTTCAAAACCCGCTCGGCGTCAATCAGGCCGCTCAGTTGCCCCTTGGGCAAGTCGATCTGACTCACATCACCCGTCACTACCGCCTTGGCGCCAAAGCCGATGCGGGTCAGGAACATTTTCATCTGTTCGGTGCTGGTGTTTTGCGCCTCGTCCAGGATCACAAAGGCGTTGTTCAGCGTGCGCCCGCGCATGAAAGCCAGTGGCGCGACTTCAATGGCGTTGCGCTCAAAGGCTTTTTGCACTTTGTCGTGGCCCATCAAGTCGTACAAGGCGTCGTAAAGCGGGCGCAAGTAGGGGTCGATCTTTTGCGACAAGTCGCCCGGCAAAAAGCCCAGGCGTTCACCCGCTTCCACTGCCGGACGGGTCAGCACAATGCGCTGCACGCTGGCGCGCTCGAGTGCATCCACCGCGCAGGCCACGGCCAAATAGGTTTTGCCAGTGCCCGCCGGGCCAATGCCAAAGCTGATGTCGTGGCTGGCGATGCTTTCCAAATAAGCCGCTTGCACCGGTGTGCGGGCCTTCAGGTCGGCGCGGCGGGTTTGCAGTACCGGCAAGTTAGCCTCTTCGCCGCCGCTGTCGCCCACCAGCATGAGTTGCACCATGTCGGGCGAAATCGGGCGGTCAGCCCGCTCATAGACCGCTTGCAAAATCTCCATGGCCCGCATGGCCACGGCCTTGGGGCCATCCACCTTGAACTGTTCGTGGCGATGCGCAATGCTCACCTGCAAGCCCGCTTCGATGGTGCGCAAGTGCGCGTCCATGGGGCCGCACAGGTGCGACAAGCGGTTGTTGTTGTGCGGAATGAAGCTGTGTCTGACGATCAAGTGGATAATCCTGTTCTTGGGGATTTCGACCGGTGTGTGCAGGCCGTTGAGCCCCGATTTTCCTCTATCCGTGCAATCCAAGGGCCACTCTCTATGATCGGCAAAATCACCGGCATTCTCAGCGACAAAAACCCACCCGAGGTGATCGTGGACTGCCATGGCGTGGGTTACGAGGTGAATGTGCCCATGAGCACGTTTTACAACCTGCCCGCCACCGGTGAAAAAGTCAGTCTGGTCACGCACTTTGTGGTGCGCGAAGACGCGCAAATTTTGTATGGCTTTGCCACCCTGGCCGAGCGCGAGGCGTTTCGTCAGCTCATCAAAATTTCTGGTGTCGGCCCCCGCACCGCTTTGAGCGTGCTGTCGGGCATGAGCGTGACCGATCTGGCGCAGGCCATCACCACCCAAGAAGTGGGGCGCTTGGTCAAGGTGCCCGGTATTGGCAAAAAAACCGCCGAGCGTTTGCTGCTCGAACTCAAAGGCAAGCTGGGCGGTGACTTGGGCGGCTTGTTTGCGGTGAACACCCCCGACGCGCAAAGCGACATCCAACAAGCTTTGCTGGCGCTGGGTTACAGCGACAAAGAAGCCGCTGCCGCCCTCAAGAGCTTGCCCGCCGATGTGGGGGTGAGCGAGGGCATCAAGTTGGCACTCAAAGCCTTGAACAAATAAGCAAGGGGGTTTGCTTGCATTTGGATATCCAATGGATATACTGACGCCATGAAAACCACCGCCTTGACCATTTCCACCTGGGGCAACAGCCACGGCATCCGGCTCAGCCGCGAGTTGATGCAGTCGCTGGGCATCACGCCCGGCACGCCCTTGCAGGCCACGGTGGTGGCCAAGGGCTGTCTGGAGCTGCGCGCCGTGCCCCAGCGCCCGAGCCTGCAAGACAAGCTTGCCGCCTTTGACCCGCAGGTGCACGGTGGCGAAGTGATGCCCGATGCGCCGCAAGGCGTGGAGTTCGGTGCTGGATCTGAGGGTGTCAAGTGAGCCGAGCCGTTTGGGTGCCTGAGCGGCAAGACATCATCTGGATCAACTTCAACCCGCAGGTGGGCCGCGAAATGCGCGACATGCACCCCATGCTGGTGCTGTCGCCCAAAGCCTTCAACGACAGGACTTCCATCGTGATCGGCTTTCCCATGTCCACGGCGGCCTACAACGCCACCAACCCGTTTGCGATCGACAACAGCAAAACGGCCAAGCAGCCGAGCTACATCATTTGCAACCAACCCAAGAGCTTTGACTGGCGCCAGCGGGGTGCGACACCACACCCCTGGAAGCGGGTCAGCGACGCTATTTTTCAAACTGCTCGTCTTGAGCTCAACGACATCATCGAGTTGGTCACCCCATGAGCATCCGCACAGACGACTTTGCCCCTCAACCCGAACCCCGGGTCATTTCTGCGGCCCCCGTGTCGCACCAGGAAGAAGCGATTGAACGCGCCCTGCGCCCCAAGCTGCTGGGCGAATACGTCGGCCAGGTCAAGGTGCGCGAGCAGCTGGAGATTTTCATCAGCGCGGCCAAGATGCGCGAGGAGCCGCTGGACCATGTGCTGTTGTTTGGCCCGCCTGGCTTGGGCAAGACCACGCTGAGCCACATCATTGCCGCCGAGCTGGGCGTTAACCTGCGCCAGACCAGTGGCCCGGTGCTCGAAAAGCCCAAAGATTTGGCGGCGCTGCTCACCAATTTGGAGCGCAACGATGTGCTCTTCATCGACGAGATCCACCGCCTATCGCCCGTGGTCGAAGAAATTTTGTACCCCGCGCTGGAGGATTACCAGATTGACATCATGATCGGCGAAGGGCCGGCGGCCCGCAGCATCAAGCTCGACTTGCAGCCCTTCACTCTGGTGGGGGCGACCACGCGGGCGGGCATGCTGACCAACCCGTTGCGTGACCGCTTTGGCATTGTGTCTCGCCTGGAGTTCTACACCCCCGAAGAGCTGACCCGCATCGTCACGCGCAGTGCAGGTTTGCTCAAAGCGCCGATTGACCCCGAAGGCTCATTCGAGATCGCCCGCCGCTCTCGCGGCACGCCGCGCATCGCCAACCGCCTGCTGCGCCGGGTGCGCGACTATGCGGATGTGAAGGGCGATGGCACCATCGACAAAAGCCTGGCGCAAAAGGCCTTGGTCATGCTGGATGTGGACCCGGAAGGCTTTGACCTGATGGACCGCAAACTGCTCGAAGCCGTGATCCACCGCTTTGACGGCGGCCCAGTGGGTCTGGACAACATCGCGGCCAGCATCGGCGAGGAGCGCGACACCATCGAAGACGTGATCGAGCCCTATTTGATTCAGCAAGGCTATTTGCAGCGCACGCCACGCGGGCGCATGGCCACGTTGGCGGCTTTCAGGCATTTGGGTGTGACCCCCCCGAAAAACTTCGGCGCATGAGGTCTGTTGGCGTGCGCGGGGACGCTACCCCCCGATAATCAGCCCATGATCGAGACCCTTCAAAACGCCATACCGTCACGCTTTGACCAACTGAAGCTGGCCCCAGCCACCCTGCACAACCTGGAGCAACTGGGCTACACCCAGATGACGCCCATCCAGACGGCCAGCTTGCCCATGACTTTGGCGGGGCAAGACCTGATCGCCCAAGCCAGTACCGGCAGCGGCAAAACCGCCGCCTTTGGCCTGCCCCTGATCGAGCGGCTGCAAACAGCAGGTTCGCCCAGCGCAGCCATCCAGGCCTTGATTTTGTGCCCTACGCGCGAGCTGGCCGACCAGGTCACACAAGAGATCCGCCGCCTGGCCCGTGCCCGGCCCAACGTGAAAGTCGTCACCCTCTGTGGTGGGGTGGCCTTGCGTGGTCAAACGGTGGGTCTGGCGCACGGCGCCGATGTGGTGGTGGGCACGCCCGGCCGGATTTTGGACCATCTGGAGCGCGGCTCGCTGAGCTTGGCGGGTGTGAACACGCTGGTGCTGGACGAAGCCGACCGCATGTTGGACATGGGCTTTTTCGACGACATCGCCAAGGTGGTGCGCCAGTGCGCCAAAGACCGCCAGACCCTGCTGTTTTCGGCCACTTACCCCGACGGCATTGCCAAGCTGGCCGCGCAGTTCATGCGTACACCGCAGACGGTGAAGGTTCAGGCCCAGCACAGCGCCCACAAGATTCGCCAAGTTTTTTATGAAGTGACCGAAAACCAGCGGCTGGTCGCAGTGTCCAAACTCTTGGCCCATTTCCGCCCCGAGCGCACCTTGGCCTTTTGCAACACCAAGCAGCAGTGCCGCGATCTGGTGGCGGTGCTGCAGGCCCAGGGTTACAGCGCGCTGGCGCTGTTTGGCGAGCTGGAGCAACGCGAGCGCGACCAAGTGCTGGTGCAGTTTGCCAACCGCAGTTGCTCGGTGCTGGTGGCCACCGATGTGGCCTCGCGCGGTCTGGATGTGGAAGGCCTCGAAGCGGTGATCAACGTGGACGTGACGCCCGACCCCGAAATCCACATCCACCGCATTGGCCGCACCGGCCGGGGCGACGCCGAAGGCCTGGCCCTGACGCTGGCCAGCGTGGACGAGATGGGCGCGGTGGGCAAGATCGAGGTGATGCAAGGCCGCGAATCGAGTTGGGAGCCTTTGTCTGGCCTGACGTCTGCGGAGGGTGCTCCACTGCAGCCGCCCATGCGCACTTTGCAAATCGTCGGTGGCCGCAAGGAAAAAATCCGCGCTGGCGATGTGATGGGCGCTTTGGCGGGTGAGTGTGGTTTGACCCGTGAGCAAGTTGGCAAGATCAATGTGAACGAGTTTTCGACCTATGTGGCGGTGCAGGCCGCGTTGGCCCCCAAAGTCGAGTCCCAACTATTGCACGGCAAGATCAAAGGCAAAAGCGTGAAAGCGCGTTTGCTTTAAAAGGAGGAAGCGACCATGGAAACCAAATGGCTGGAAGACTTTGTGAGCCTGGCTGAAACCCGCAGTTTCAGCCGATCCGCGCAATTGCGCCACGTGACGCAACCGGCGTTTTCGCGGCGCATTCAGTCGCTTGAAGCTTGGGCGGGTGCGAATTTGGTGGACAGAAGCTCTTACCCCACCCGACTGACTGCGGCAGGCGAGACCTTGTATGCCCAGGCGTTGGAGATGCTGCAGTCCCTGCAAAACACCCGGGCCATGCTGCGGGGCCACAATACTTCGGGGCAGGACTTGATTGAGTTTGCGGTACCACACACCCTAGCGTTCACGTTCTTTCCGGCCTGGATAGCCCATTTGCGCAGCAGCTTTGGCCCGATCAAAAGCCGTTTGATGGCCCTCAATGTGCACGATGCAGCCATGCGACTGGTGGAAGGGGGTTGTGATGTGCTGATCGCTTACCACCACCCTTCGCAGCCTTTGCAAATCGACCCCGAGCGTTATGACATGGTGGTGCTGGGCCACGAGGTGATTGCACCTTATGCCCAAGCGGATGCCAGAGGGCAGTCCTTGTTCAGCTTGCCGGGTACGGTCTCCAAACCCTTGCCCTATCTGGGTTATGCACCCGGGGCTTATCTAGGAGGGGTGACCGACTGGATACTGAAACAGGCGGGCTGCCCGGTGCACCTGGACCGGGTTTACGAAACCGACATGGCCGAGGGCCTGAAAGTCATGGCGCTGGAAGGGCATGGCATCGCGTTTTTGCCACGCAGCGCGGTCAAAAAGGAGGTGCAAGGCGGTGCGCTGGTTGAAGTGGGGCTGCCCGGCGGCCAATCCCTGGCCTTGAGCATGGAAGTGCGGGCGTACCGTGAAAAACCGGGGGTCAAGGTGTCGCCCAGCGCGGCCCATCAGTTGTGGCTGCATCTCACACAAGGTCAGCCTGTTGCCCATTCCTCCCGGTGAGCTTGCATCGGGTTATGCGTTTTATGCATTGAATACAGGGGTACACCCTGATGATTGGATGATGCCAATTTGACTATATTCAGGGCCATGCGCAAGTCAGGCAGAATTTTTGCCTTGACTGGCCTGTTCGACAGACACCTTGCGCCAATTTGGTGCTGGAGAACGCTGATTGCCCTTGAACGACCAAGGTACTAGGGTGGCGCTTAGAAGAGCTGGTTTTGCATTTGTCATTTAATCACCGGGCGGCATTTTGCTGCTTTATTTGTTTTGAAGAGGATTCAACCCATGAAAAAATACACCAACACAGTGATCGGTTCGGTCTTGGCGGCCGCTGGCCTGCTGGCCGCGACTTCCGCCATGGCGGGCAAAACCCTGGACCAGATCAAGCAGCGCGGCCAAATCGTCTGCGGTGTCAACACCGGTCTGGCCGGTTTTTCGGCTGCTGACTCCAGTGGCAACTGGTCGGGTCTGGACGTGGACCACTGCCGCGCTGTGGCTGCCGCCGTCCTGAGCGACGCGACCAAAGTCAAATATGTGCCCCTGACCGCACAACAGCGTTTCACCGCCTTGCAGTCTGGCGAAGTCGATGTCCTGGCTCGAAACAGCACCAGCACGCTCAGCCGTGACGCCTCTTTGGGGCTGCACTTTGCTGGCGTCAATTACTACGACGGTCAAGGTTTCATGGTGCCCAAAGGCAAGATCACCAGTGCCAAGCAGCTCAAGGGCGCCACGGTCTGTGTGCAGTCCGGCACCACCACCGAGAAGAATCTGACCGATTACTCACGCACCCACAAGCTCAACCTCAAACCTGTCGTGTTTGAAAAAGTCGAAGCTGCCACCGGTGCCTACTTTGCAGGCCGCTGCCAGGCTTACACCACTGACACATCGGGCCTGGCTTCGGTGCGCGCCAAGGAAGCCAAAGACCCTGCAGCCCATGTGATCTTGCCCGACCTGGTCTCCAAAGAGCCCCTGGGCCCCATGATTCGACGCGGTGACGACGAATGGCTGGCCATCAACAAGTGGGTGTTGGCTGGTTTGATAGAAGCTGAAGAGTTCGGCATCACCCAAGCCAACGCGGACCAGATGAAGACCAGCGACAACCCACAAGTGGGCCGTTTGCTTGGTGTGACAGAAGATTTGGGCAAGCACCTGGGCTTGGACAAAGAGTGGCTCTACCGCGCCATCAAGGTCACCGGAAACTACGGCGAGATCTTTGAGCGCAATGTGGGTCCCAAGACTTCCATCAACCTGCCGCGTGGCATGAACCGGCAATGGAACCAAGGCGGCTTGCTGTACTCGGCCCCTCTGCGTTGATCTTCTGCCTTGTTTAGGCATTGAATGCGCCCCTTGATGGGGCGTATTTTTTGTCAGTTTGTCTTTTTCCAGGCAGCAACCATGTCCCAATTTTCAATGATCGAGGCCAGGCCCTCACCCGAGAAGAAAAACCGGACCATTTCATGGCGAAGCCGTGAAGGGCGTTCGGTCATCTACCAGATTGTCGCGATTTTGTCGGCCTTTGCGCTTGCGGCCTTGCTGGTGCGCAACACATTGGCCAATATGCGTTTGCGCGGAATCCAGAGCGGATACGATTTTTTGTTTCAGCCGTTTGGTTTCGACATCAGCGAGACGGTGATCGATTACGCGCACAACAGTTCCTACTTTGTGGCATTTGCGATCGGCATGCTCAACACCTTGAAGGTGGCCATCATCGGCATTGCACTGGCTACTGTGCTGGGCGTGCTCATCGGCGTTGGCCGGTTTTCTGCCAACTATCTGGTGCAAAAAATCTGTTATGCCTTTGTTGAGTTTTTCCGCAACGTTCCGGTTTATCTGCAATTGCTGATTTGGTATTTGGTGTTCGCCGAAGCGTTGCCGGACCTCGAGAACGCCTGGAATGCCGGACATTTTTATCTGAGCAAAAACGGCATTTCATTCCCTTGGCCGGTATGGCAGTTGGGCCAGACGTTGGCCTTAGTGGGGGCCAGTTTGGGCCTGGTTTTTGGCCTGTATTACCGACGTTTGGCGCGCGCACATTTCGATCGAACTGGGCAGTCTCGTCCCGTTTTATGGGTGGCTTTGGCCGCCGTCCTGGGCTTGTCCGTGTTGGGTTGGTTGGCAGGGGGTGCCCCGTCCGAGTGGGATTTGCCCAAAGTGGGAGATTTCCAAATCGAAGATGGTGGTGTTTTCAGCCCAGAATTCATGGCCTTGTTGTTTGGGCTGGTGTTTTACACGGCCGCTTTCATCGCCGAAGTCGTGCGCTCGGGCATTGCCTCGGTATCCTTGGGCCAGCACGAGGCCGCAGCTTCCTTGGGTTTGAGCAAGAGCCAGGCCATGCGCTTGGTGGTGCTGCCACAGGCCCTGCGCGTGATCATCCCGCCGCTGACCAGCCAGTACCTGAACCTGACCAAAAACTCTTCCCTGGCCGTGGCCATTGGGTACCCCGAGCTGGTCTCGATTGCCAACACCACACTCAATCAGACAGGCCGCGCCATCGAGGCGCTGTCCATCGTGATGTTGGTGTACCTGACACTGTCCCTCATCACTTCGGCTCTCATGAACTGGTTCAACGCCAGTGCCGCCATCCAGGAGCGCTGACATGAATGTTTTCAAATCCATCGAGGCCCGCCCCATGCCGGGCCGGAGCGCCGGCCCGCTGGCCTGGTTGCAGGCTAATTTGTTTTCGAGCGCCAGCAACAGTGTGATGACTTTGGTGTTGTTGGCGCTGGGAGTCTGGATGTTGATGGCGTCCATCGACTGGGCGCTGCTGCATGCTGTGTTTGGTGCCAACTTGCAGGCTTGCAACGACGTGCGCGGCGTAGGCGCGTGCTGGGGAGTGATCTCCGAAAAAGGTCGCCTGATCGTGATGGGTCGATATCCCGAGGCCGAGCACTGGCGTCCGGTGATCGCCACCGCCTTGATGCTCGGCGTGGTCGTCATCAGCTGCATGCCGCGTTTCTGGAACAAGGCTTTGCCCCTGAGCTGGGCCCTCATGCTGGTGGTTTATTTCATACTCATGAAGGGTGGCTGGATGGGCCTGACCGAGGTCGACACCGACCAGTGGGGCGGCTTTCCGCTCACGGTCATGCTCACCGTGATCTCGATGACGCTGGCGTTTCCGCTGGCCATCTTTGTGGCCTTGGGTCGGCGCTCCAATATGCCGGCCATCAAGACCCTGTGCACGCTCTATGTGGAGTTGGTTCGCGGCGTGCCGCTGATCACGGTGCTGTTCATGGCCTCGTTCATGCTGCCGCTGTTCATGCCCGAGGGCGTGAAGATCGACGTGCTGGTGCGTGTGGTGGTGGGCATCACCTTGTTCTCAGCGGCCTACATGGCCGAGGTGATTCGTGGCGGCTTGCAGGCCTTGCCCAAGGGTCAGACCGAAGCGGCGGCCACGCTGGGCCTGAGCTACTGGCAAACCCAGCGCATGATCGTGCTGCCCCAGGCCCTGGCCACCGTAGTGCCGTCCATCATGAACACCTTCATCGGCCTGTTCAAAGACACCTCGCTCGTGACCATCGTCTCGCTGTACGAGCTGACCGGCGCGTTGGGCCTGGCGCTCAACTCGGACGCCGACTGGCGTCCCTTCAAGATCGAAGCCTACCTCTTCATCACCTTCATTTATTTCGCGTTCTGCTTTGCCATGTCGCGCTACAGCCTGTGGATTGAGCAGCGCACAGCGGTGAGCAAAGTTCGTTGAACGAAAGACCTCTCATGACCTCCAACATTACCCCCATCATCGAGTTCAAAGGCGTCAACAAATGGTATGCCAGCAATGGCTACCACGTGCTGCGCGACGTCAACCTGCAGTTTGCCAAAGGCGAAAAAGTGGTCATTTGTGGCCCCTCGGGCTCGGGCAAATCCACCCTGATCCGCTGCATCAACGCCCTGGAGGAATACCAGGAAGGCACGCTCACTGTGGATGGCACCGTTTTGGGCGATGACCTCAAGGGCATCGACCAAGTGCGCCGAGAAGTCGGCATGGTGTTTCAACAGTTCAACCTGTTCCCGCACCTGACGGTGATGGAAAACCTGATCTTGTCACCCACCTGGGTGGCCAAGATGCCGCGCAAAGAAGCCATCGATAAAGCCATGGTGCAACTCGAGCGCGTGCGCATTGCTGAGCACGCGAACAAGTACCCCTTGCAACTGTCCGGCGGCCAGCAGCAGCGCGTGGCGATTGCCCGTGCCCTGTGCCTCACGCCCAAAATCATGCTGTTCGATGAGCCCACCTCGGCCCTCGACCCCGAGATGATCAAGGAAGTGCTGGACGTGATGATCGAGCTGACCAGCCAGGGTATGACCATGTTGTGTGTGACGCACGAAATGGGCTTTGCCAAGG
This sequence comes from Limnohabitans sp., assembly GCF_023910625.1. NCBI lineage: Bacteria > Pseudomonadati > Pseudomonadota > Betaproteobacteria > Burkholderiales > Comamonadaceae > Limnohabitans > Limnohabitans sp. The sequence continues at coordinate 550,522 of NZ_JAAVVW010000002.1, read as the reverse complement.
CGGTGGCCGACCGCGTGATCTTCATGGACCAAGGCCAGGTGGTCGAACAAGCCCCGCCGCAGCAGTTCTTTGATTCGCCACAGACTGACCGGGCGCAGGACTTCCTGTCCAAGATCCTCGGGCATTGATTTAATTGGGGTCAGATCCCGATTAAATTAATTGGGGTCAGATCCCGATTAAATGCTGAGTTCTTTTTGGGTGCCGTTGGCCGGGATTGCGCCCGGCGGCGCACTCACTTTCTTGGCTTCGCCAAAGAAAGTAAGCAAAGAAAGGCGAGCCGCAGTCAGGGCCCTTCGGGTTCCTTGCGCTGCTCGCATCGGGCGGGGTCGGGTGCAAACTCGCTTCGCTCCAACAAGCACCCGCCCTGATCCGCCCGCTGCTGCGCTGCTCAGCCCTGCCTCTCGTTCCACGATCCGTTTTCCTAGGAGCCCTGACCCGTGACCCCATCTCTGGGACCAGCAACATCAAGCCGACGACAGGTTTGAGACAATACGCCCATGACCCAAGAACTCACCCTCATCCGCCCCGACGATTGGCACTTGCATGTGCGCGATGGCGCCGCTTTGAACGTGGTGGTGCCGCACACCGCCGCGCAGTTTGGCCGCGCCATCATCATGCCCAACCTCAAGCCGCCCGTGACCACGGCCGAGCAGGCGATGGCCTACAAGGCTCGCATCCAGGCCGCCGTGCCTGTTGGCATGGCCTTTGAGCCGCTCATGACACTGTACCTGACCGACAACTTGGCACCGGCAGAAATTGCCCGCGCCAAAGCCGCAGGTGTTGTGGCCTGCAAGTTGTATCCAGCCGGTGCCACCACCAACAGCGATGCGGGCGTGACCGACCTGCGCAAGATCTACCCCGTGCTTGAAGCCATGCAGCGCGAAGGCGTGTTGCTCTTGGTGCACGGCGAAGTCACCTCGTCTGACATTGACCTGTTTGATCGCGAAGCGGTGTTCATTGAGCAGCATCTGATCCCGCTGCGCCGTGACTTCCCGGGCTTGAAAATCGTGATGGAACACATCACCACGAAAGAAGCTGCCGACTATGTGGCGGCAGGCGACGCGAATTTGGGTGCCACCATTACCGTGCACCACCTGCTGTACAACCGCAACGCCCTGTTTTTGGGCGGCATGCGCCCGCATTACTACTGCCTGCCCGTGCTCAAGCGCGAAATCCACCGCCTGGCTTTGGTGCAGGCGGCCACCAGCGGCAATGCCCGTTTCTTTTTGGGCACCGACAGCGCCCCGCACCCCGCGTATCTGAAGGAGCATGCCACGGGGTGTGCAGGTTGCTACACCGCGCACGCCGCATTGGAGATGTATGCCGAGGCCTTTGACCAAGCCGGAGCGCTGGACAAGTTGGAGGGCTTTGCCAGTTTCTTCGGAGCCGACTTTTATGGCCTGCCACGCAACACAGTTCACGTCACGCTGCGCCGTGAAAACTGGACACCCGCCGAGAGTTTTGCCTTTGGCGAGGCCGAACTCAAGCCCCTGCGCTCGGGTGAAAGTCTGCCATGGCGTCTGGTCGCCGCTTGAATCCCGACCGGCTCGCAAGCCGCTGTGAGACGGCAAGGTCTCAGGCTGTTCCTGACATCGATTGGTCAGTCCCTTGGCTGGACGACTGGCGTGCCGTGGGTGAACCGGTAGCGCGTCTAATCGCTTCGGGTTGCCCTCAGCCGCAGGCCCTCAACCAGACTGGCTTGGCACCGGTATTTTTTGTGCCGCAAGCTGACTTGCCCGAGAGTCAGGCCTACGAAAACTTCATCTTCGCTACCCGCCAGGTGCCCACCCGAGAAGGCCTGCACGACTTCTTCAATGCCTTGTGCTGGATGCATTTCCCGCTGAGCAAGAAGCAGCTGAATCAATTGCAGGCTCATGAAATCGCACGCGCCGGGGTGGGCCAGGTCCGGGGGGCGGTGCGCGATGCCGCCACCGTGTTCGACGAAAACGCGCTCTTGATACAGCCCTCAAACGCCCTGTGGGCAGCGCTCACGGAGCACCGCTGGCTCGACGCCTTGGTCGTTTTGCGCGCTGAATGGACGCAGACCCGCCTGTGGGCTTTTGGCCATGCGGCGCTTGAAAAAGCCGTGCTGCCCTACAAGTCCATCACAGTGCATTTGTGGCGTGTGCCCAGAGATGTTCCGCACCAGCAGATCGACGTCTGGTTGTCGCAAGACCTGACGCCCGAAAAGCTCGCGCGCAAGCCCTTTAGCCCACTGCCCTTGCTGGGTGTGCCCGGCTGGTGGCCCGCCAATGCGGATCCGGCCTTTTATGCCGATGCACAGGTATTTCGCTCGCGCCGGAGACATGAACCCGCTGAAAAACCTTACAGCAGACCGGAAATCCCGTCACGGGCTTGATTTTGCAATCTGAGACCCTAATATCCGAAACCAAGCGTCCGCTTCTTCCGGGCTAAAAGTGAAACTCAACATGAAACGCATTTTTCTTTTTGTCATGACCAACTTGGCTGTTGTGGTGGTGCTGGGCATCGTCGCCAACTTGCTGGGCGTCAACCGCTTTTTGACTTCCAACGGCCTGGACCTGGGCGCTTTGCTCGGTTTTGCCCTGATCATGGGCTTTGGCGGCGCCATCATTTCCTTGCTCATCAGCAAGCCCATGGCCAAGTGGACCTCAGGTGTCAAAGTCATCACCCAACCCGCCAACGCCGACGAAGCCTGGATTTTGGACACCGTGCGCAAGTTCGCGGACAAATCCGGCATCGGCATGCCTGAAGTCGGCATCTTCCCGGGAGACCCCAACGCCTTTGCCACCGGCGCGTTCCGCGATTCGGCCCTGGTGGCTGTGTCTACCGGCTTGCTGCAAAACATGACGCACGAGGAAATTGAAGCGGTCATTGGTCACGAAGTGGCCCACATTGCCAACGGCGACATGGTCACCATGACCCTGATCCAGGGTGTCATGAACACCTTCGTGGTGTTCATCTCCCGCGTGGTGGGTTATGCGGTGGACAGCTTCTTGCGCAAGGGTGATACTGCAAATTCCGGTCCTGGCATCGGCTATTTCGTGACCACCATCGTGATGGACATCATCTTGGGCTTTGCCGCTGCCATGATTGTGGCCTGGTTCAGTCGCCAGCGCGAGTTCCGTGCCGACGCCGGTGCCGCCCGGCTGATGGGCCGCAAGCAGCCCATGATCAATGCCCTGGCTCGGTTGGGCAGCGTGCATACCGCCGAGTTGCCCAAGACCATGGCGGCCATGGGCATTGCGGGCGGCATCGGTCGGCTGTTCAGCACACACCCTCCCATCGAGCAGCGCATCGAAGCGCTGAAAAACAGCGCCCTATAAAGACGTTTCGTCTTGGGCCTGTGCATTCAGGTGGGACGTGTCACCCCAGCCCACCAAGCTCAAGCCCGCAGGCGTCCACAACAAGCGGTTGACCGCGGTGTTGGTCAGTGACCACGTGCGCGGGGCCTGTAAATCGATGCGGGTGGCCGCCCGGTACAGGATGTCTAGCACCCCGCCGTGCGCCACCATCACGATTTGCTGGCCTGTGTGGCGCGCCGCCAATTCGTCCACCGTGCGCACAATGCGCTCGCGCAAAGCCAGCAGCGATTCACCGCCTTCAGGTGGCGTCCAGTCCGGCGTGCGCTTGCGCCAGTGCCAGGCGTGTTCCGGGAATTCGGTTTCTACCTCAGCGTAAGTGCGCCCCTGAAATGAACCAAAGTGGCGTTCGCGCAAACCCACGTGGACGCTGACCGCTTGGTCCATGGACTGGGCAATGGCTTGGGCCGTGGCGTGCGCCCGTGACAGGTCGCTGGCATAAATCGCATTCACCACTTCACGCTCGACCAGAGCGCGAGCCAGGTGTTCGGCTTGGCGCAGTCCTGCATCGTTGAGTGGGATGTCCAGGTGGCCTTGCAGCCGCGTGTTGACGTTCCAGGCGGTTTCGCCGTGGCGAATGGCCAAAATGCGGGTCGGTTCCATAAATTCCTAGATTCAGCGCGGCACTTCGATGTTGACCCGGCGTGGGCCAGCAGGCGGGTTGGGAAAATTGGCCAGGGCAGCCTGGAACAGGGTGGCAAAAATCGGCACGCTGTCGCTCCAGGGGCCGACGTGGCTGGCGCGGGTTTCATACACCACTTGACCCGACTTCAGGTCTCGCATGATGACGCTGACCTCACGGCGGTAATGCGTGGGCGGCGGAAAGCGCATGCCCATGCCCAGACCGACGTGCGAGCCCAAGCCCCCGCCAAAACCCGATCCGAAGGCGATGCTGCCGAAGGGTGTCCAGCCCGGCGCTAGGGGTCGGCCCCAAGGGTCGGCCAAGTACTGCGAGCCACTGAAGCCCAGCATCACGCTCAGGCTGGCCCCGGCATCATCACGCACCAAACCCACGGCGGTCATGGCGGCCTGCGCTTGCTGCTCGGCCAAACCGGCTTCGGGGTTGTGCACCTGCGAGGGCAGGCGCTCAAAGCGGTACTTGGCGCCCTGCAAATTCATGCCGGCTGGCACCGCAGCCACCGAGACCACATCGCTGTCGATCAGGCGCATCGAGGCGCAGCCCGTCAAGAAGGTCAAGGCCATCGCAGCCAAGGCCATCGAAAACCACCGCTTGCATTGCTGATTTGCTGTGCGCATGAGCTGTCCCCTTGAGGTTCACATCGAGATGACTTGGATGCCCGGCAAGGACGCTTCCTTGAACTCTTCTTCGTCAAAAGCCTTGTCGCCGTCATCCGATTCGATGCCCGTGATTTTCAGGTCCTTGAAACCGTGCAGTTTGGCGTCCATCAAATGCGAAGGCACCACATTTTGCAAAGCTGCAAACATGTTTTCAATGCGGCCGGGGTACTTCTTTTGCCACTCGCGCAGCATGTTGCCCACCTGCAGGCGTTGCAAATTCTCTTGGCTGCCACACAGGGTGCACGGAATGATGGGGAACTGTCGGTGCGCGGCCCAACGGATCAAATCGGTTTCGGCCACATAGGCCAGTGGGCGGATCACCATGAATTCGCCGTTGTCGCTGACCAGCTTGGGGGGCATGCCCTTGAGCTTGCCGCCAAAGAACATGTTCAAGAAGAAAGTCTGCAGCATGTCATCGCGGTGGTGGCCGAGGGCCAGCTTGTTGCATTTGAGCTCGCGCGCCACGCGGTACAAAATGCCCCGGCGCAGGCGCGAGCACAGGCTGCACATGGTCTTGCCTTCGGGGATCTTGTCTTTCACGATCGAATACGTGTCTTGCGTCTCGATGTGAAATTCCACGCCCAGCTCTTTGAGGTAAGCGGGCAGGATGTGCTCCGGGAAACCTGGCTGCTTTTGGTCCAGGTTGACCGCGACCAGCTCAAAGTCGACCGGCGCGCGGGCCATCATTTTCAGCAGGATGTCGAGCATGCCGTAGCTGTCTTTACCGCCCGACATGCAGACCATGATGCGGTCGCCGGCCTCAATCAGGTTGAAGTCACTGATCGCTTGACCCATTTGGCGGCACAGGCGTTTTTCGAGCTTGTGGGTTTCGCGCTCGATCTTGATGGCTTTGGCAGCCTCTGATTCGGCTTGCGCTTGTACCCAGGCGTTGTCTGCTGCTGTGTCTGTGTTCATGAGGTTCACCACTGTCCGGTTTCCATGCGAATGGCCACTTCGCAGTCTTCAAAAATTTCAAGTTTGGCAATCTTGACGCGCACGCCCAACACGCCGGGCAACTGAATCAGGCGGTTCGAGACTTTGCCGATAAGCGTTTCCAGCAGGTTGATGTGCTCAGCCGTGCATTCGTCGATGATGATTTTGCGCACTTTGCGGTAGTCCAGCACCGAATGGATGTCGTCGTCGCTGGGCAGCAGGGGTTGTGTGCCCAGGTTCAGCTCGGCGTCCACCTGTATCGGTTGCGGGTCGGTTTTTTCGTGTTCCAGGATGCCCAGGTTCGCGTCAAAGCGCAAACCGGTCAGCTCCAGCGTTTGTTGGCCAGCAGGGGTTTTCATGTCGGGCTTTTGGTCTGAAAAATTTCCACCCCAACCGCTTCGCAGTCCGGGTACACATCGGGTTTGCAGCTGGACAGGCGCACTGCCTGCACCTGTGGGTGTGCGATCAGCTCGCGCATCAGGTCATCGCACAAAGTCTCTTGCAGCACGATGTGGCCCTGGGCTACACGCTTGGCGATCACCTCGCGGATGAAGTCGTAGTCCACCACTTCGGCCAGATCGTCTTGAGTGGGGGTGGACGCGCTGTAGGGTACGAACAACTCCACGTTGAAGATGATGCGCTGGGGGCCGAGCTTTTCAAAGTCGTGCGCGCCGATGCGCACGTCCACCGTGTGATTGCGTAAAAACAGGCGGCGGCAGTTCAGCGCCAAATCGGTCATCAGGTCGCTCATGCAGGGTCTTTCGGTTCACCCAAAAACATCACATCGCGCGCCAAAGGCACCAGGTGCTGGCCGTTGTCGACGCACACCGTGGTGCCTGTGATGCAGGGGTTTTGCGCCAGAAAAACGCAAGTCGCCGCCACCTGCGCCGGGTCAATCGGCTCGCGCAGCAAGTTCACGCGGCTGTTGCGGTCAAAATTCTCTTGGGTTTGTGGACCGCTCAAAAACATCAGGCCCGGGGCCACGCCGCACACACGCAAGGGGGCCAGGGCTTGGGCCTGCAAGGCGACGGCACGTTCCAGCGCCAGTTTGGACACGGTGTATGAAAAATAGTCCGGGTTCAGGTTGAACACCTTCTGGTCCAGGATGTGGACCACGCTGCGCTGGCCGGATTTCGCGTTGGGGGCGGATTGCTGCGCCATCAGCGAGGCCAGCAACATGGGCGCGATCAAATTCACTTCGAGTTGCAGGCGCGCGCCGGGCAAGTCCATGGCGGTGCCTTCATCGGGCTCGAACAGCGATGCGTTGTTGATCAAGCAGTCAAGCGGGCCGTGACTTTGCGCGATCTGCGCCATCATCTGTTCGACTTGGTCGCTCTGGGCCAGATCGGCTTGCACGCATTCCACATGGCCCCCAGCCGCCTGCAGCTCAGACTGCAGTGCCTTGGCCGCATCGGCCGAGCGTTGGTAGTGGCACCACACGCGCCAGCCCGCCGCCGCAAATTGGAGGACGATCTCTGCGCCCAGGCGGTGAGCGCCTCCGGTGACCAGAACTTGTTTCATGACGGGGGTAGGGCAGAGGGGACTGCGCAAGAAGATCCAAAGTGACAAAGGGCTGAATTATCGGGCAAGCCATGGATTTGACCCCCGGCACCCCGGCAAACGCCCATACACCTTCGGCGACAATCGCCGCGTGAGCACGCCAAACCCCCATCCCCCTTCCGAACTGACCCTGCGTATCCACCAGGCCATTGCCCAAGCCGGTGGCTGGATCGGTTTTGACCGTTTCATGGCCATGGCCTTGTACGAGCCGGGTTTGGGCTACTACACCAACGCCTTGCAAAAGTTCGGGGCCATGCCCGCTTCGGGCAGCGACTTTGTGACCGCGCCGGGCATGTCCCCGCTGTTTGGCCAAACCCTGGCCGTGCAGGTGCGCCAAGCGCTGCAGGCCACGGGCACCAACGAGGTGTGGGAGTTTGGTGCGGGCACAGGCGCTTTGGCGCTGCAGCTGCTGGACAGCTTGGGCGATGCGGTGCACCGCTACACCATCATCGACTTGTCGGGCACTTTGCGTGCCCGACAGGCCGACACCTTGTTGAAGCATGCCGACAAAGTGCGCTGGCTCGACGCCTGGCCCGACGCCATCGAGGGCGTGGTGGTGGGCAACGAGGTGCTCGACGCGATGCCGGTGCAGCTCTTGCAGCGCACGCAAGGCATCTGGCACGAGCGGGGTGTGGTCAGCGCGGCCGAGGGTGATGGCCTGGGCTTCGCTTGGCAAGACCGCCTGACCGACCTTCGCCCGCCTTTGGACGTCGAAGGCGAGCACGACTATTTGACCGAAATTCACCCCCAAGCTGAAGCCTTCATCGCCAGCTTGGCCGAGCGGTTGTTGGCGGGCCATGGTGGCGCAGCATTTTTTCTGGATTACGGCTTTCCCGAGGGCGAATACTTTCACCCCCAGCGCCACATGGGCACCGTGATGTGCCACCAGCTGCACCAGGCCGACCCAGACGCTTTGGTGGCGGTGGGCCAAAAGGACATCACCGCCCATGTGAACTTCACCGAGGTCGCGCTGGCCGGGCAAAACGCCGGACTGAATGTGCTGGGTTACACCAGCCAAGCCTGGTTCTTGCTCAATCTGGGTATGGCCGAGCGCATGGCCGAGGCCTCTTTGGCCGAGCGCAGCCATGCGCAGCGCCTGATCAACGAACACGAAATGGGCGAGTTGTTCAAAGTGGTCGGTTTTGCAACCTCGTCCAATTGGGTCGCTCAGGGCTTTGCCCGGGGCGACCGCTCGCATCGCCTGTGAGCGGTCTTCCATCCAAAGGCTTGTTATGTTGCGTTGGCTGATCATCGTTTTTCTGATCCTCGTCATCTTCAGCGGCTTGCAGCCCTGGCTGCGCAAACTCGGCTTTGGCCGCCTGCCCGGAGACTTTCGCTTTCGCTTGTTCGGTCGTGAATTTTTCATTCCCATCACAAGCACCTTGCTGCTGAGCATGGTGGCAGCGGGCATCGCGCGCTGGGTGTGAGCTGGCCAGCCGGCAAAAGCGCACTCCACACGAACGTGTTACAGTGCGTCACGCCATTGGCGACTTATGCCCATTCGCTCCTCCAGAGCCGATAGCGCATCCCGGCAGAGGGGTGCCAGTCTTGTCCTCCACTGTGCTCATCGCCCGCCATGCTTTCCAAAGCTGGGCTCAGACGATTTTTTGCTCCCTTTTTGACGCACCTCTGCATGGTGATGTTCAGTCGCAGGCCTTCATGGTTCTGCACAGTGGGGGCTTTTTTGGCAGCAGGACATGCCAAGACCCTTGCCGCCGAACTGCCGCTTAGTGCCATGCAGCGGCCAGATTGCGTTAGATAAAATACATGACGATTCATTACTGTTCACACCAACCCATCTTCATGGGAAAATTTCGAATTCAACCGTGTTCCAGGGCTTTGCCCAATGGCGCATTTGGCGCGCAAGTGTCCGTGGCCAGTGGCCGTGGCAGCGCCAGCACTGACCGCGTGATGCGGTTTGTGCCCGAATTTGCAACGCCTGACGCCGCCAGCCAATACGCCCTCGACGAAGGGGTGTTGTGGGTGGAGCGCCAGTCCTCCAAACCGATCCTGCTTTGAGAAAGACGTTTTAAATGGCTAAAGAAGAACTGATTGAACTGATGGGCGTGGTCAACGAGGTGTTGCCCGACACCCGTTTTCGCGTGACGCTGGACAACGGTCACCAATTGATTGCTTATTCTGCGGGCAAGATGCGCAAAAACCACATCCGCATTTTGGCGGGTGACCGCGTGACGCTCGAACTCTCGCCTTATGACCTGAGCAAAGGCCGCATCAGCTTCCGTCACCTGGCTGGCCGCGCACCGATGGTGCCGCGCCGCCCACCGGCTCGTTGATCCTGTCCGTTTGATTTCGTTGACCTGAGTCAACGCACCAGGCCCTTGAATCGCGCAGCATGGCCCTCAAGTGATTTTCGAACACAAGGGAATCCATGACCGTTTCAGCCGACGCCTTGCACATTGTTTGTCCGCACTGCCACACCACCAACCGGGTGCGTGTGGCCGATGTGCACAACGCACCCGATTGCGGACAATGCCACCAAGCTTTGTTTGACGGACACCCGCTGGCGCTGGACGCGACCAGCTTTGACAAGCACATCCACCGCAGCCATGTGCCGGTGCTGGTCGACTTTTGGGCCCCCTGGTGCGGCCCTTGCCGCATGATGGCCCCGGCTTATGAACAGGCTGCTGGCCTTTTGGAGCCCCAAGTGCGGGTGGCCAAGCTCAACACCGAAGACGCACAGGCCATCTCAGCCCTTTTCAATATCCGCAGCATCCCCACTTTGGCGCTGTTTGTTGGCGGCAAGGAAGTGGCTCGGCAAGCGGGTGCTTTTCGCACCGCGCAAGACATCGCCGACTGGACGCGTTCGCATTTGTGAAGTTGGCTTGTGGTGGGACCGGTTTCCGATCGCGAAGCATCTGGGGTGGGCGGATCGCGGTCAGAGACCGCTCCTACAAAGAAGCTGCGACCGCTTTGACGCGGGCTTGGGTGATTTGTGCACCGATTTGTGGACCCTGGAGGCCTTGGGCCGCCGCTGCTTGCGCGATGGGCGCGGTCTCGACCGACAAAGCCGCTTGTTGCGCCTGCAGCAGCCGCGCGGCCTGCGGGTAAGCCGCATTTTCAAAGCCCAGTCGCCCTCGCGCATCACACTCACACGCTTGCAACACCCGTGCAAAGCGTTCGGGCTGGCGGATGGCGTCGCAGCGTTCCAAGAGGCGCACCAGGGCTTCGGCGTTCAGATCGGCACTGCGGTGGATGTTGCCGTGCTCACGCGCCACCACCTCGGCCAGTTCCTTGCCCTCGGTCGGCACGCGCAGGCGCTCGCACACCTTTTGCAGCAATTTGACGCTGCGGCCTTCGTGGCCAATGTGGCGGGGCAATACGTCGGCGGGTGTGGTGCCCTTGCCCAGGTCGTGCATCAGGCAGGCCACGCGCACAGCCACCGGCGTGTTCAGGCGTGCGGCCATGTCCATCACCAGCATCATGTGCACGCCCGTGTCCACCTCGGGGTGGTATTCGGCCCGTTGCGGCACACCCCAAAGGCGGTCCAACTCAGGCAGCAACACGCGCAGGGCACCACATGCGCGCAGCACCTCGAACATCCGTGAGGGCCGTTCGCTCATCAAGCCTTTGGCCAGCTCCTGCCAGACGCGCTCGGGCACCAGGTGGTCCACTTCGCCTTCCTCGACCATCTGGTGCATCAACGCCATGGTTTCATCGGCTACTGAAAAGTCAGCAAAGCGCGCTGCAAAGCGCGCCACGCGCAAGATGCGCACCGGGTCTTCGGCAAAGGCCTCGGTCACATGGCGCAGCACCTTGGTTTCCAGATCACGCTCGCCGCCGTAGGGGTCGACGATCTGATCAGCCCATTCGCTGGGCAGCGCGTGCGCCATTGCCTCGGGCACGGCCATGGCGTTGACGGTGAGGTCGCGCCGGGCCAGGTCTTCTTCAAGCGTGACATCAGGGTCGGCCTGGACCGCAAATCCTTTGTAGCCCCGGGCCGTTTTGCGCTCGGTGCGGGCCAGGGCGTATTCCTCGCGGCTTTTGGGGTGCAAAAACACCGGAAAGTCTTTGCCCACGGGCAAAAAGCCCTGTGCGCTCATGGCTTCGGGCGTGCTGCCCACCACCACCCAGTCGCGGTCGTTGACAGGCAAGCCCATCAGGGCATCGCGCACCGCACCGCCGACGACAAACACTTGCATGGCCATCGCTGGGCTCAGCGAGCCACCCGGAAGGGCTCTTCAAAGTCGATGAAGTCCTGCTCGGCCAGCGCGTCGTCGATCCAGGCTTTCACGCCGGGCAGGGCGCACACGCGGTCCATGTAGGCGGCCACATCGGCCGGCACGGGCAGGGCGTAAGTTTTGATGCGCATGACCACGGGCGCAAAGTAAGCGTCGGCGATGGTGAATGGGCCAAACAGCATGGGGCCACCGTGCGCTGCCAGCAGGCCGCTCCACAAGCTGCAAATGCGGTCCAGGTCGCCACGAACGGCCGCTTTATCGCGCAGGGCCAAAGCGCCGATCTCGGGCAGGTGCGCTTCGATGTTCATCGGGCAAGCGCTGCGCAAGCCCACAAAGCCGCTGTGCATCTCGGCGCAGACACTGCGCGCACGGGCACGGGCGGCGCGGTCTTGCGGCCATAATTTTTTATCCGGGAATTGTTCGGCCACATATTCGGCAATCGCCAGCGTGTCCCAAATGGCCAGTCCGTCGTGCACCAGCACAGGCACCTTGCCCACCGGGTTCACTTCTTTGAGCGCAGCCTTGAACTGCGAGTCGGGTGCGAAGCTGTCAAACCGCACAAAGACCTCTTCAAAGTCAATGCCCGCCTGGCGCAGCAGCACCCAAGGGCGCATGGACCAGGACGAGTAGTTTTTGTTGGCGATGTAAAGCTGGATCATTGTTTTCTCCCGTGAATCAGAGCCCACATGTTAGCGGTCACGGCTGAAGACGAGGCGCATATTGCACCGCTAAGGTGTGTGAGGGCATGCGGCGGGTGACGATTTTCGGTACCCCGTCATGAGGAACCCGCCGCATGCCCTCTCGCATTCACCCAAGCGCTTCGCTTATGGAATCAGCGCCCCGCGCCTGATCGCCAACGGTTCAACTTGCTTCGCGGGCCGCGGTGACCCAGATAGGTCGGCGCCACTCCCGCAGCCGATGCGGACGTGATGCCCAAGGCCGAAAGGCCTGGCACCAGACCCGTGCCCACGTTGTCCACTTTCATCGACGCCAGGTTGTCCCGGCTCATGAGCGGCTCGCCCGGGGCCAACTCCATGGCCGCAGCTTGCAGCCAGCCCACCCACATCGGCAAACCAATGACTGGGCGACCCCGGCCGTGGTTCACTCCGGCCCACTGGCCAGCGCGTTGCACCAACTCGCCCAAGCTCAGCACGTCCGGGCCGCACAGCTCGTAGGTCTGACCGATGGTGGAGGGTTGTTGCAAGCAGGTCACCACCGCGCGCGCCACGTCGCCCACCCACACTGGGGCAAAGCGTGTGCCGCTGCCTGCCAGGGGCATGAAAGGGGCCACGCTTTGCAGGTCGGCAAACAGGTTGAGGAATTTGTCTTCGGCCCCAAAAATCACACTGGGGCGAAGCACCGTCAGCTGCAGGCCTGCAGCTTGCAAAACCGCTTCGCCGCGCGCCTTGCTGCGCTGGTACATCGAGGGGCCTTGCGGGTCGGCGCCCAGTGCGCTGACATGCACCAAGCGCTGCACGCCCGCTTTTTGCATGGCGCTGGCGATCTTGCCGGGCAAGTTCACATGCACGTTCTCAAAGCGCTGTTCGTTGCCGTGCAGCACCGCCACCAAATTGACCACCGCATCGTGACCGAGCATCAGACGTGCCAGATCGGCTTCGCTGTGCACAGAGGCTTCGATCACTGTGAGTCCGGGCAAACTTTGAACCTTGCCGGCGTTCACGGCCCGGCGGGTGGGCACGGTGATCTGCCAACCCAAGCGCGTCAGTTGTTCGCATACTTGGCGGCCGACAAAGCCGGTACCGCCCAGCACCAGAATGCGTGGGGCGCTCATGTCGCGCTCAAACCGTTGACGGCTTGGTGCATGGCGTCCATGGCCTGAGCCACGATCTGGGAACGCCATTCGTCGGTGTCGACGTAAAACGCATCCATCAGGTCTTGCTTGATCTGTTTTTTCAGGGCTTCAGACGCTTCAGGGTGCAGGTGCAGCCAATGGTCGCCGCGCAAGGCACCGATGACCTTGTCTTGGGTTTGCGTGCCGTATTCCATGGCAATGCCGGTGTACTCGGATTGCGGGCATTCCTGGTAGGCCGACATCCACATCAGGCCGGTGAGGAAGGCTGAGCTGGACGAACCGTCGTAGATGGAGGTGATGCCCTGGCCCCACCAGGCTTTGGCGCGGGTGTAGGCCGCTGCGTCGTCGGCGCAGGCAAAAATGCGCTCGCCCACACCGCTGGGCCCCAGGCCCGTGTGCAGGTCGATCCAGGCCAATTTTTGGCACCGCTGGCCGTACTTTTGCAGTACCCGGCGCAGCGTCAGGTTGCTCCAGGTGGGGGCCTGGCCACCAAAGAACAGGCCGTGCGGAAATTCGTGCTGCCCTTGGGTGACGGCGGCCTGAAAGGCTTTCATGCCGCGCTCAGCGATGAACTGGCCGGTGGCCTCTGCATTGGTGGCATCGGGTGGCCAGACCTCAGGCAGCAGCAAGGGGTGGACCTCGCGGTAGGCCGCGTTCTCGGGCAGGGGCTTGGAAAAGTCCTGAAAGTTGCGGTTGATGTCCACGTTTTCGTGGGTCACCCGGCGCACATGCGAAAAACCGTGCGGGTTGAGCGCATGGATGTAAAGCACGGCCACGCCATTGGCCTTGGCCGCATCGCGCCAAGCGGTGTTTTGCAGGGCGTGGATTTGCACACCCGAGCCGCAGTAGCCCTCCACCCCGTGGCAGGCGCTGCTGATGACCAGCAGCTGCTTCGCATCGGGCGCGCCGTCGAGCACCACGTCCATGGCCAGCGCCTCGCCGTCCCGGCCCTTCAAGGGGTGGATGTTGGCGTCCACCGTGAGGCCCGCTGCATGGGCGGCGTTCAGGAACTTCTGACGGGCTTCGGCATAGCTTTTGGAAAAGCCGGTTTGGATATCGGTCATGCAGGTTATCTTTTCAAGCGGTTTGTGTCGGATTGGCCAGCCATTGCGTGGCCAGTTCGACCCAGTAGGTACCGCCCAATGGGATCAGGTCGTCGTTGAAGTCATAGCTCGGGTTGTGTAGCGTGCAGGGGCCACCGCCGTGGCCCATCTCGCGGTGCGCGCCGTCGCCGTTGCTGATGAACACGTAGGCGCCGGGCTTGGCCTGCAGCATGTACGAGAAATCTTCTGCACCCATGGTGGGCTCTTGGTGCCTCACATGGTCGGCTCCCACAATGCCGCCCATGACTTGGCGGGCAAAGTCGGCTTCAGTGGCGCTGTTGATCGTGGGTGGGTAGTTGCGATGGAACTCAAATTCGCACTGCGCGTCAAAGGCGGTGCAGATCGATTCGGCCACTTGCTTCATGCGCTTTTCGATCAAATCAAGCACCTCGATGCTGAAGGTGCGCACCGTGCCCTGCAGTTCGCAAAAATCAGGCACCACGTTGGTGGCTTCGCCCGCGTGGATCATGGTGACCGAGATCACGCCTGCGTCCACCGGCTTTTTGTTGCGGGTGATGATGGTCTGAAAGCCTTGCACCATTTGGCAGGCGATTGGCACCGGGTCAATGCCGTTGTGCGGCAGCGCAGCGTGGCTGCCTTTGCCACGGATGGTGATCTTGAACTCGTTGCTCGAGGCCATGACCGGGCCGGCGCTGACGGCAAAAGTGCCCACCGGGGCGCCGGGCCAGTTGTGCATGCCAAACACGGCCTGCATGGGGAACTTGTCAAACAGGCCGTCCTTGATCATCTCGCGGGCGCCGCCGCCGCCTTCTTCGGCGGGTTGGAAGATCAGATACACCGTGCCGTCAAAGTCGCGGTGCTTGGAGAAATGATTGGCTGCAGCCAGCAACATGGCCGTGTGGCCGTCGTGGCCGCAAGCGTGCATCTTGCCAGGGTAGCTGCTGGCATGGGCGAAGGTGTTGAACTCCTGCATGGGCAGCGCGTCGATGTCGGCGCGCAAACCAATGCCGCGCCCGCAAGCGCCGCTGTCACGCCCGTGCACGATGCCGACCACACCCGTGGTGCCCATGCCGCGGTGGATGGGGATGCCCCAGTCGGTCAGCTGCTGGGCCACCACATCGGCCGTGCGCACTTCTTGAAAGCACAGCTCGGGGTGGGCGTGGATGTCTTTGCGGATGGCCGCGATGCTGGCCGCGTCGGTGAGGATGGAGTCGAGGATTTTCATGGGTACAGTCTAGCCATACTTGGCCAGGGTTGCCAACACCCCTGTGCACATGGGGGACAAGTGAGCCACCCGTCGAGGGACGGGTTTGCGCCACAATTGCACTGAACCTTCGCCTTCAGCCAGCCCGATCCTTTCCACAGCCCATGACCGACCCCTTTTTGGCCTCTCAGATCGTGCGCGGTGCCTGCCCGCACGACTGCCCCGACACCTGCGCCTTGCTGACCACGGTGGAGAACGGCCGCGCCACCAAAGTGCAAGGCAACCCGGCGCACGCCCAGACCGATGGCGTGTTGTGCACCAAGGTCTCGCGCTACACCGAGCGCACCTACCACCCCGAGCGCCTGTTGCAGCCCATGAAACGCATCGGACCCAAGGGCTCGGGCCAATTTAAAGCTGTGGGCTGGGACGAGGCTTTGGACGCCATCGCCGCGCGCCTGAAAACCATCGCCGCACGCGACCCGCAGGCGGTGCTGCCGTACAGCTATGCGGGCACCATGGGCTTGGTGCAAAGCGAATCGATTGCGGCGCGATTTTTCCACCAACTGGGTGCATCGCTGTTGGATCGCACGATTTGCGCCTCGGCCGGGGCCGAGGCCCTGACGCAAACCTTGGGCAACAAGGTGGGCATGAAGGTCGAGTTTTACGCCGAATCCAAGCTGATCGTCATTTGGGGCAGCAACTCGATTGGCAGCAACCTGCACTTTTGGCGCATCGCCCAAGAGGCCAAGCGCAACGGCGCGAAGCTGGTGTGCATCGACCCCCGGCGCAGCGAAACGGCCGAAAAATGCCACGAACACATCGCCCTGCGCCCCGGCACCGACGCCGCGCTGGCGCTGGCCCTCATGCACGAGCTGATCGTGCATGGCTGGCTCGACCAGGACTACATCGAACGCTACACCCTCGGCTGGGACGCCCTGAAAGCGAGAGCCTTGCAATGGTCGCCCGAACGTGCGGCCGAAGTCTGTGGTGTGCCGGTTGAACAAATCCGCCAGCTGGCCCGCGACTGGGGCACGACCCAGCCCGCCGCCATTCGGCTGAACTACGGCATGCAGCGCGTGCGCGGGGGCGGCAACGCGGTGCGAGCCATTGCTTGCCTGCCCGCGCTCACCGGGGCCTGGCGGCATCGAGCGGGCGGGGTCTTGCTCAGCAGTTCGGGGCATTTCCCGGTGCGGCGTGCAGCCTTGCAGCGGCCCGATTTGTTGGGTGAGCGGCGTCCGCGCACCATCAACATGAGCACGATTGGCGACGACTTGCTGCGCCCTGCTTCGCCCTCGTTTGGCCCGAAGATCGAGGCCTTGGTGGTTTACAACAGCAACCCGGTGGCCGTGGCCCCCGAGTCGGGCAAGGTGGTGCAGGGCTTTGCCCGTGAAGACTTGTTCACCGTGGTGCTGGAGCATTTCCAGACCGACACGGCCGACTACGCCGACTTCATCTTGCCCGCCACCACGCAGCTGGAGCACTGGGACATCCACACCAGTTACGGCCACACCGATGTGCTGCTGAACCGCCCCGCCATTGCGCCCGTGGGCGGTGCACGCACCAACACCGACATCTTCAGGGCGCTGGCCCAGCGCATGGGTTTTGACGATCCGTGTTTTGCCGAAAGCGACGAAAACCTCTGCCGCAGCGCCATTGGCGACGAGAAAGACTTTGAGCAGTTGCTTGAGCATGGCTTTGCTTCGCTGCCCGTGCCCGATGCGCCGTTTGCCCAAGGTGGCTTTCCATCGCCATCGGGAAAGTGCGAGTTTTTTAGCCAGCGCCTGGCCGACCAGGGCCTAGATGGCCTGCCCGACCATCTGCCCAATTACGAAGCGGCTGGCAGCGATGCCCGCTACCCGCTGGCCATGATCTCGCCGCCTGCGCGCAACTTTTTGAATTCCACCTTTGTGAACGTGCAAAGCCTGCGCGACATCGAAGCCGAGCCGGTGCTGGAGATGCACCCGCAAGACGCTGCTGCGCGTGGCGTTGCTGATGGCATGGTCGTCAAAGTGTTCAACGACCGGGGCACTTACCACTGCAAGGTGCGGTTGAACCAGCGTGCGCGACCCGGCGTGGTCAACGGCATGGGCATTTGGTGGCGCAAGCTGGGCCTGAACGGCACCAACGTGAACGAGTTGACCAGCCAGCACCTGACCGACTTGGGCCGTGCGCCCGTGTTTTACGACTGCCTGGTGGAGGTGGCTGCCGATCCCGCTTTCAAACCGACTGTCCATTCTGCGGCCACAGCCAAGGCCTGACGCTTCAAGAAAACCTTTCAAACACCATGCCCGAACTGAACATCGAACGCACACATACCCTGGGACTGGCCGGGGCACGCACTGTGGCCGAGCGCTGGCGCGAACAGGCCGAGCAGGAGTGGGGCATGGTTTGCGAGTCAGCACCCGGCGAATCCGAAGACCGCATGCGCTTTGCGCGCAGTGGTGTGAGCGGTGAATTGGTGGTGACCGATACGCGCTTTGACCTGCAGCTGAAACTGGGTTTTTTGCTGGGCGCTTACAGCGGCAAGATTGAAGAAAAAATCAAGGCCAACCTGGATGCCCTGTTGGGACCAGAACCCTCGGCTTGATTTGTGTACCGCTGGGTCTCAAGGCAAATCTTTGCTCACCTCGGCGATGGACGATTGGCGAGGTCCCACCGAGCCCAGGCGGGCCTTGATGGACTGCGGCTGGCGCGTCAGGATGGCAGCGTAGTTGGTGGTGTTGGACAACACTTTTTTGACGTAATCGCGGGTTTCCTGAAAAGGAATGGTCTCGGCCCAGATGGCAGCCTCCAGCACCGGGCCGTTGCGCCAACTGCGCGGCCTGCTGGGCCCGGCGTTGTATGCGGCAGTGGCCATGGGCATCGAGCCTTCAAAATCGTCAAGAACCAGCTTCAGGTAAGCCGTGCCAATCGTCACGTTCACTTCGCGGTCATTGATTTGCTGCGGCGTGAATCCGCTCAGACCGATTTTCTGGGCCGTCCATTTGGCCGTGGCGGGCATGACCTGCATCAGGCCCGAGGCCCCCACGTGTGAGCGAGCATCCGTGACAAAGCGGCTTTCTTGGCGTATCAGGCCATACACATAGGCCGGGTCCAGTCGGATGTCTTGGGCGCGTCGCACCACGATCTCGCGCAAAGGCATCGGAAAGCGCTGTTCATGGTCCAGCACCTCTTTGGTGCGTTCGCTGGTGTTGATGCAGCGGTCCCACACCTGTCGCTGGCAGGCCAGGTCGGCGGCAGCCAGCAGTTCGCGATCAGGCATGCCGCCAGGCGTGTGCAGGTTGGTGCTGTAGTTCCATTCGCGGTTGCCCTCAGGTCTCAGGCCCATGGCAATCGCGTGCAAAGCCCGTTGCAGCCCTGGGTGGTGGAGGGCCGTGGTTTTTTCTGGGGCAGTCAAAGGGGCGGGACGCTCAGGCACCGTGATGGCTTGGCCCAACTCTTCGAGTGCAAGTTGTTCATAGAAGCCACGCACACTGGCGATCTGGGCCAACAAGGACTGCGCCTCAAGTCGCTGCGCCTCATTGGGCCCGATGGCCAACAAAGCGCGTGCTCGCCAGTAAGACCAGGCGGGGTCTTGGCGTGTGGCCGCCGTCATGGCCCCGGTGGCCGAGAGCACCTGCTGCCATTGGCTTTGGCGCAGGGCGGCGCGCACTTTCCAGATGAGCAGGTCGTCGTTCAAATCACTGTCTTTTTGCACCCTCGAAAAATAGGTGCTGGCGTTGTCCTGTAGTTTTTGTGCGGCTTGTTTGCCGATCGCGCCCCAGGTCCAGTTGCGCTCTTCGGCACTGAGTTGGATGGCCCAGCGACGACTCAGCAAATCGGCGGCTTCATCCGGGTCTTTGGCGGCCAGCCGGATCAGGGCCAGCACCGCCAATTCCTTTCGGCTCTTGGTGACGGCGACGATGCGCTTGTCCAGGTATTGGGCCGGGTCTGCGTGAATCAGTGCCACTTGCTCGGACAGGCGGGGCGCTTCAATGTCCACCGCAGCCTGCGCTGCGCGGGGGCGGTTGGCGTCCATCGCAATGCGGGCCTTGCGCCACAAATCTAGGCCATTGATCTGTTTGCCCGAATGCAAATGGTCGATCACATAGGTGCACCCATCGTCCAGCTCGCGCAGCGAATA
Organism: Limnohabitans sp.; assembly: GCF_023910625.1. Classification (NCBI taxonomy): domain Bacteria; kingdom Pseudomonadati; phylum Pseudomonadota; class Betaproteobacteria; order Burkholderiales; family Comamonadaceae; genus Limnohabitans; species Limnohabitans sp. The sequence continues at coordinate 530,986 of NZ_JAAVVW010000002.1, read as the reverse complement.
CCACAAGCGTTTGGCTTCTTCGGCGACGTCGGCCTTGCTGTTCATGGCCTCGGTCGCCAGCGCGTAGCACCGCACTTCGCGGTCATCTCGCATGCGGTAACGCGGATATTCGGCGGTAAAAGTGGCCCATTGACGGCGTTTGCCCAATTGCAAAAGCCAGTCGTTGCGCAGCCGGTCTTCGTAGTAGCTGCCTGCATAGGCAGTCAAAAAGCCGCGAATTTCCGACTCGGGTGCTGTGTCCAGGCGGGAGCGCATTTCCCAATAGGCCGCCAAAGGCTCCAGCACATGGCCACGGGTTTGGGGCAGCAGTGCTGAAAGGCGTTTTTTGTCACCTTTTCGAAAAGCCTGGTGCATCTCCAGGATAAGCTCATCGCCCCTGTTCTGGGGCTGGGCTTGGGCATGGGCGGGGATGCTCCATGGGCCAGTTGCGGTCAAGGCGCAAACCAGTGTCAAAATCAATGGATATTTCATGGGTCGATTATGGACAAAGCCGAAGCAAAACGTGCCTTGAGAAAAACCTTGATTCAAGAAAGGTTGAACCTGCCTGACCGATTGGCACGCGCTGAAGCCCTGCAACGCGTGATGCGCATCTGGTTGTTTGACCGTCCGGACACCGTCATCGGTGCGTACTGGCCCATCAAGGGCGAGTTCGATCCGCTGCCGGTCCTGCACCGCTGGAAAGAAGACGGCGAGTTGAACGGCGAGCCGCAGCGCCGCCGCATTGGCCTGCCCGTGGTCAATAAGCTGCACAAAACCCTCACCTTCCACACCTGGTACCCCGGCTGCCCGATGGAAGAAGACGCCTACGGTATCCCCAAACCCAAAGACACCGAAGTCATCGTGCCCACCTTGCTGTTTGTGCCCTGCGTGGGCTATGGCATTGGCGGCTGCCGCCTGGGCTACGGCGGGGGCTTTTACGACCGCACCCTGGCCACCTTGCAGCCCAAGCCCTTCACCGTGGGGCTGGGCTATACCCATGGGTTTCTGGATGAATTGGAGCCCGAAGAACACGACGAACCGCTGGACGCGATCCTGAACGACAACGGCGTGGTCTGGCCGGTTTGAGCCAGAGCCGGTGCAACCATGGCCCGACCCAAATCCGCCACCCACGACATCAAGCGCGCCGCGATTCTCGATATTGCGGCGCAATGCTTTGCCCAGTGCAGCTACCCAGCGGCCAGCATGAACGAAATTGCCACCGCCTGCGGCACCTCCAAGGCGCGGCTGTACCACTATTACAACAGCAAAGAGGCGATCCTGTTTGACCTGCTGGACCGCCACACCAACCGCTTGCTGGCATTGATCGCCCAGACCGAAGCCCATGCTCAGCGCAACAACCTGGACGACCGGGCCACCTTGCACGCCCTGGTGCGGGCGTTTTTGCAGGAATACGAAAGCTCGGCCACCCGGCATGCGGCTTTGCTCAACGACACGCAATTTTTGAGCGACGCACCAGACGCTGCTTTGGGCGCGGCCCCGCTGTCGCCCCGCGTCCTCATCCTCAACCGCCAGCGCGACATCGTTGCCGCCATGACGCGGTTCATGAAGCGCGCCTACCCCGAGCGCCTGAACCCGTCCAACCAGACCGCCTTGACCATGATGCTGTTGGGGATGATCAACTGGACCTTCACCTGGCTGCGCCCTGGAGGACCCATCAGCTACGCCGCGTTTGCCGAAGAAGTCATTGCCATGCTTGAAAAAGGGCTGGGTCAGCCTCAGTGAAGACATTTGGCGATTCAACAATCCGTAACGCATTTCGTTTAGGTAAAATCCACTCCATTCACTGACCGGAGAAATTTCCATGTCCACTGCCCCCGCCCAAGCCCCTGTCAAAGCCTTCGCCAGCCAGGCCGACCTGACCGAAAAGAAGATCACTTTCGAGCAACTCAGCCAACACTGCTGGGCCTACACCGCCGAGGGGGACCCCAACTCGGGTGTGATCATCGGGGACCGTTACATCATGGTGAGCGACGCCACGGCCACCCCGGACATGGCGAGAGACTTGATCAAGAAGATTCGCACCGTCAGCGACTTGCCCATCAAGTACGTGCTGCTGACCCACTACCACGCAGTGCGCGTGTTGGGGGCCTACGCCTATGCCGCCGAAGGCGCGACCGAGATCATTGCCAGTGAAGGCACTTTGGGCCTGATCCAGGAGCGCGGCGCGCAAGACATGAAAAGTGAGATGGAGCGCTTTCCGCGCCTGTTCCTTGGCGCTGACAGCATCCCCGGCCTGACCTGGCCGACCATGGTGGTCGGCGGCGGCAACCCCACAAAAGGCGAAGTGCCCGGCAAGCTGAGCATCAACCTGGGCGGCGTGGTGGTGCAAATCTGGCATCCGGGCCCGGGGCACACCCGTGGTGACACGATCGCTTGGGTGGAAGAAGAAAAAGTGCTGTTCTCGGGCGATTTGGTCGAGTACGAAGCCGGCGTGTACACGGGTGATGCCCAGCTCGAAGAATGGCCCGCCACGCTGGAGGCGCTGCGCGCCCTGAAGGCCGAGTTCATTGTGCCTGGCCGCGGCGAAGCCATGAAGGGCAATGCCAACGTCAACAAGGCGCTGGACTACACCAAGCGCTGGGTCCAAATGCTGTACAAAGCAGGCCAGGAAGCCGTGGCCGCCAAGATGGACCTCAAAGCCGCCATGGCCCACACGCGCAAGAGCATGGACCCGATTTTTGGCCATGTGTTCATTTACGAGCACTGCTTGCCGTTTGACGTGACACGTGCCTACGACGAAGCCAGCGGCATCAAAAACCCCCGCATCTGGACGGCCGAGCGCGACATGGCAATGTGGCAGGCGCTGCAAAGCTGACCAGCCAGCCCGGTCCCGGGTGAGCCGTCAAAAAGGTTTCGGGCTCGTGCTTCAGGGCAGCAGCAGGTCCCGCAAGTCGCGCTCGTAGGCGCGGATGCGGCGTGTGGCACGCTGGCGCTGTTCGGGGGTGGTGCTGTTGTGCAGTTGGCTCAGGTTGTTGCAGGCTTGCTGCGACATGGCTTGCATCACACCCGCGCCCACTGGGTCAGACGGTTTGAGCCAGCGCTGCCAAACGCCCCACAACTCGGCTTCGACCTGGGCCACAGGCATCTGGCTTTGCGACACCCGCTGCAGCGTGGCCAGCAGGTCTTTCTGGCGTCGCTGGCGGTCCTGTCGACCCCATTCGGCGGTCCAGGGTGACAGCGCCAGTTGGGCCTTGATCAATGCGCTTTGATCCGCATTCAGGGAGCCATAAAAATCGCTGTAGCGGTTCATCAACCGCTCCACACGGCGCTCCATGCGCGCTTGATCATCTCCGCGCAGCCAGTCTTTCTCCCAGTTTTCGTTTTTGCCCTCCCAATGGCGAGCCATGTGGCTGAGCTGGCGTGGCCCCAGCAACATGGCCAACGGGGCGGCTTGGCGCACCGCCTCGCGCATCAGGCGATCCATGCGGTTTTGCACTTCGGCAAAGGCACCGCAAAGCTGCGCGGGCTCGGCCGTGTTCAGGCTCCACTGGGTTTGATTTTGCAAAAAACTGACATACCTGGGCAGCTCTTCGCGGCGGTGCCATTGGTGCAACAGATCCAGCGCCTCCTTGGCCCGCACCGATTGCTCACTGTTGAACGACACCGTGCTGTCCAGCCACCAATAAGACAGGGTGGGCAGTTGTTGGTAACCGAGTTTGACCGCGCTGCAGCCTTGTAGTGCCAGCAAGAGGATAAGGGTCAGGAATGGCCGCATCATGGCCGCATACCACCAGCGGCAGGCAACACACAGTCGGGCCTCTTGCAAGTTGTCGTCAGTGAAGGTGTTTTCATTCAAAGCTCCGCAGGTGAGTGACACACATCGGGTTCAAGCATGCGCCAGTCCCACGCCCCGCGCTGATTGTCCTCCCAATACGAAAGCCACACCCGAACAGAGATCAAATGGGCCACATATGCCCGACACGTCTGGTGATAATGGCTGCCTGCGAAGGCGGCCTGGTTCACGGGCCTTTTGCAATACATTTCACAGCACTACAGAAAGACCTGCATGAGTTCTACTCCCCCACCGATTGACGTGGTCGTGATGGCCGCCGGCAAAGGCACTCGGATGAAAAGCCGCTTGCCCAAAGTGCTGCAGCGCTTGGCGGGAGTGCCGCTGGTGCAGCATGTGCTGAACACAGCGGCGCAACTGAATGCACGTTCGGCCGTGGTCATCACGGGGCATCGTGCCGACCAAGTGGAGCCTCTGGTGCTGGCCCTGGGACAGGCGCTGACGGTCCAATGCGTGCGCCAGGAGCCGCAGTTGGGCACTGGCCATGCCGTGCAGCAAGCCGTGCCCGTGCTGGCCGACGATGGTGTGGTGGTGGTCTTGTCGGGCGATGTGCCGCTGACCCAAGCGGGCACCCTGCAAGCGCTGATCGACCAATGCGGCGGCCAACAATTGGCGCTGCTGACCATCGACATGGCCGATCCCGCGGGGTATGGCCGCATCTTGCGCGAGGGTGACGTGGTGCAAGCCATCGTGGAACAAAAAGACGCGACCGATGCGCAGCGCCAAATCAGCGAGGTGTACAGCGGCATCATGGCCGTGCCCGCGCGCCGGCTCAAAGCCTGGCTGGCCCGTCTGGACAACCAAAACGCCCAGGGCGAGTACTACCTGACCGACGTGGTCAAGTTCGCCGTGGCCGATGGTGTGCCCGTGGTGGCCCATAAGATTACCGATGTGCTGCAAGTGGCGGGCATCAACAGCCCGGTGCAACTGGCCGAGCTCGAGCGCGCCCACCAACTGCGCCAGGCGCACCGATTGATGGTGGAAGGCGTGCGCCTGCAAGACCCGGCTCGCTTTGACTTGCGCGGCCAGCTCGATTGCGCGCAAGACGTCGAAATCGACGTGAACTGCATTTTTGAAGGCCAGGTGTTTTTGGGCGAGGGCGTGAAGATCGGTGCGAACTGCGTGATTGCCAACTGCACCATCGCAGCCGGCGCGGTGATCCACCCCTTCACCCACATCGACGGCGAAAAACTCGGCGTGTCGGTGGGCGAGGGCGCCCTGATTGGCCCCTTTGCCCGTCTGCGCCCTGGCGCGCAACTGGGGCCCGAGGTGCACATCGGCAACTTTGTCGAGGTCAAAAATTCAACGATGGCCAAGGGTGCCAAGGCCAACCACCTGGCCTATCTGGGCGACGCCACCGTGGGCGAGCGCGTGAACTATGGCGCAGGCAGCATCACCGCCAATTACGACGGGGCCAACAAACACCGCACCGTGATCGAGGCCGACGTGCACATTGGCAGCAACTGCGTGCTGGTGGCCCCGGTCACCATTGGCGCAGGCGGCACCGTGGGCGGCGGCTCTACGATTACCAAGAGCACCGAACCCGGTGTTCTGAGCGTGGCGCGTGGTAAGCAGGTCAGCATCGCGAACTGGGCGCGGCCTGTCAAAAAGCCGAAAACTTGATAATCGAACGGTTCAATCGAACGATTCGGTCGTTTGGTGCTATATTGACGCCATGCAAACCCTGACCGCCAACGAAGCCAAAACCCAGTTCGGCCATTTCATCGATTTGGCGCAACGCGAGCCCGTGCGCGTCATGCGCCGCGATCGTGTGGTCGGCGTCATGGTCTCGGCGCACGACTACGAAGCCATGCGTGAGTTTTATGCCAACCGCCTGCAACACACCTTGGTGGACACGGCGGCCAAGGCAGAGCAAGCGGGCTTGACCCCTGATCTGCTGGAAGATTTGCTGCGTGACGAGTCTTAAGCTGGTCATTGACACCAACATCCTCATCAGCGCCGCACTGTCTGCACAAGGTGCACCCGCCAAGATGGTGCTGTGTGCATTGGCTCGGCACCGTTTGGTGTTTTCTCAAGCGACGTTTGATGAACTGCGCACGCGGATTTATCGACCCAAATTTGACCGGTACATCTCTTTGGACGACCGCGAGCGTTTGTTGCGCGACTTCAATGCCAGCGCGATGTGGGTGGAGGCAGGAGCACCTGGGCTGTATTGCCGGGATCGCGATGACGACCATTTCATTGAAGCTGCACTGAAGGCCCAAGCCGATTACTTGGTCAGCGGCGACAAGGATTTGCTGGAAGCGCCCCCCGTGCAAGGACTGCGAGTCGTGTCAGTCCATCAGGCACTGGAAGTTTTGGGGCTTTAGCCACGGGCCAACACGGGCCAAGCCGTCGTGAACTTGGCCCGCTTGGTCGCAAAAAAAGCTTTCACATTGCGCACATTGGCGTCTTGGGTGAACAGGGTTTGGCTGATCGCCAGGTAGTGCGGCATGTCGCGGGCCTGCACCACCAGCACAAAGTCGGGGCCTGGGGATACGCGCCAGCATTGCTGCACCGCATCGAGCGCCACCGCGCGGGCCTCAAAAGCGTCCAGGTGTTCGCTGCCTTGGCGGTCCAGGGACACCTCGACCAAGGCGCTCAGCCCATGGCCCAAGCTGGCGGCCAGTTTGTCGGTGCTCAGGACCGCCACCTGGCGCTCAATCCAGCCGCCCTCGGTCAGCCGCTTGACGCGGCGAAGGCAAGTGGGGGGCGAGACGTTCACCCGCTCGGCCAGCGCCACATTGCTGATGCTGGCATCGCGCTGCAGGGCATCGAGCAGTTGCAGGTCGATGAAATCGATTTCTTTTAGTTCCATGAATGAAATTCTATTGGAATTAAATTTCATATTTAAATTTTTGTGAAATAGATAATCTTTTTTTGAGCGATATTGATGGGATATTTCTTGCTGGTTTCCATAACATCCCTCCATTCCCCTGATTTGGAGTTGGTCTTATGTGTGGCATCGTCGGCGCCGTTTCTTCCCGCAACATCGTTCCCATCCTCGTTCAAGGCCTGCAACGGCTCGAATACCGGGGCTATGACTCCTGCGGCGTGGCCGTGCACGCGGCCAGCCTGAGCGGCGGCACGGGTGGCTTGCAACGCGCCCGCAGCACATCTCGCGTGGCCGAGCTGATGGACCAGGTCACGGCCGACCACATCGAAGGCGGCACCGGCATCGCCCACACGCGTTGGGCCACACACGGCGCGCCTGCCGTGCACAACGCGCACCCGCACTTCAGCCACGGCACGGGCGCAGCCGACACCAAGCCAGGCAAGGTGGCTTTGGTACACAACGGCATCATCGAAAACCACGAAGAGCTGCGCGCCGCCCTGCAAGCCAAGGGCTATGTGTTTTTGAGCCAGACCGACACCGAAGTCATCGCCCACCTGGTGGACAGCGTGTACGACGGCGACATTTTTGAAGCCGTCAAGACCGCCATCCGCCAGCTGCATGGCGCGTATGCCATTGCCGTGTTCCACAAAGACGAGCCGCAGCGCGTGATTGGTGCGCGCGCCGGCTCGCCCCTCATTCTGGGTGTGGGCCAGGGCGAAACATTTTTGGCCAGCGACGCGATGGCGCTGGCGGGCGTGACCGACCAGATCGTCTACTTGGAAGAGGGCGACGTGGTCGATATCCAGCTGGGCAAATACTGGGTGGTGGACCGCGATCACAAAGCCGTGACCCGCGCCGTGAAGACCGTGCATGCCCACAGCGGCGCGGCCGAGCTGGGCCCATATCGCCACTACATGCAAAAGGAAATCTTCGAGCAGCCGCGTGCCATTGCCGACACGCTCGAAGGTGTGGAAGGCATCACGCCCGAGCTGTTTGGCGACGGCGCCTATTCCACATTCAAGGCCATCGACAACGTGCTGATCCTGGCCTGCGGCACCAGCTACTACAGCGGCTGCGTGGCCAAGTACTGGATCGAAGCCATTGCCAAAGTGCCTTGCCAGGTCGAGATCGCCAGCGAATACCGCTACCGCGAATCGGTGCCCAACCCCAACACGCTGATCGTCACCATCACCCAAAGCGGCGAGACCGCCGACACCCTGGCCGCGCTGCGCCACGCGCAAAGCCTGGGCATGACGCACACACTCACCATTTGCAACGTGTCCACCAGCGCCATGGTGCGCGAGTGCAAACACGCCTATGTGACCCGCGCGGGGGCCGAGATCGGTGTGGCGTCCACCAAAGCCTTCACCACGCAGCTGGCAGGCTTGTTCTTGCTGACGCTGGCGCTGGCTCAGACCAAAGGGCGCCTCAGTGACGAAGAAGAAGCCGGGCACATCAAAGCCATGCGCCACCTGCCCGCCGCGCTGCAAGCTGTGCTGGCGCTGGAGCCGCAAATCATCGCCTGGGCACAAGAATTCGCCAGCAAAGAAAACGCGCTGTTCTTGGGCCGGGGTACGCACTATCCGATCGCGCTGGAAGGCGCGCTCAAGCTCAAAGAGATCACCTACATCCACGCCGAAGCTTATGCGGCGGGCGAACTCAAGCACGGCCCGCTGGCTTTGGTGACCAGTGCCATGCCCGTAGTGACGGTGGCCCCCAATGACCAGCTGCTCGAAAAGCTCAAGAGCAACATGCAAGAAGTGCGCGCCAGAGGCGGTGTGCTGTACGTGCTGGCCGATGGCGACACCAAGATCGAGAGCAGCGAAGGCGTGAACGTCATCCGCATGCCCGAGCACTATGGCGTGCTGTCACCCATCCTGCATGTGGTGCCGCTGCAGCTGCTCAGCTACCACACGGCGTGTGCACGGGGGACGGATGTGGATAAGCCGAGGAATTTGGCGAAAAGCGTGACGGTGGAGTAGTTCAGCCAGTGAGTAATTTTGACGATCTGGCACGAGTGGTCATGGTCGTCAAAGTGAAAAGTAAGGCGCTTTTCATTGGACCCTACACAGACAGTCAGCAACGGCTGTTTGACGGGGTCTTTTTGTTGCGTGAAAGAGATCAACTGACATTTGAAGCGATTGCTGTGCTGTTGACGAAGTCAGGCACACGCTCGGTAAATAGTTGCTTGTTGGGTGCTGAGCATGTGTTTTCCATCTACAAGAAAGGCAAAGCTAGGATGGAACGACTCACATTGAAGGTTGAGCCAATGTTGCTGGACATGTGGGTTGAATGATGATTAATGAGAGTTTTGGTTCTTCCAAAGGACATCTTTGGGCAGATTTTCTGCCTAGAACAAGCGTCCAGTGACGGGACGCTGAGCCAGCCCCGTTTACACAAAACTCTGTACACCCTCAGATGGAAAAAGTCCTCCCAAAGAATTCCCACGAACGGAACGATTCATTTACGGGAGGTGATTGACTTCAAGGCTTGCATGGCTTAAATTCATGTAAAAATTAACTTCAAGTTAAAATTTACATGAAAAATATACAGAGGCAAGCATTGGGCGTGCTGCTCCAACGGGCCACGCTTTACCCGGTGGTGACGGTGTTGGGGCCTCGTCAGTCGGGCAAAACCACCTTATGCCGGATGGCTTTTCCGGACAAGCCCTATGTCAATCTGGAGCAACCCGATGTGCGGGAGTTCGCGCAGCAGGACCCCAAGGCGTTTTTGACGCAGTTTCCGGATGGTGCCGTTCTGGATGAAATCCAGAACGTACCTGCGCTGTTGTCGTGGATTCAGGTGTTGACCGATGCAGATCCGCGCAAAGGGCGCTTTGTGTTGACGGGCAGCCACCAGCTGCAAGTGAGTGCGCAAATCACGCAGTCACTGGCAGGGCGGACGGCTGTGTTGGAACTGCTGCCTTTGAGTTTGTCTGAATTGGCCGCTGCGGGCATGTTTGACCCCGAACGTGCAGATGTGAACAGGTGGATGCTGCACGGTGGTTATCCCCGCATTCATGCGCAAGACCTGACACCCGAGGTGATGTTGTCGGATTACTTTGCCACCTATGTCGAGCGAGATGTGCGTCAGCTCATCAACCTCAGGCATTTGCGCGAGTTTGGCCAATGTGTGCGGTTGCTGGCAGGGCGCACGGGGCAGTTGCTCAACCAGACCAGCTTGGGCAATGAGGTGGGCGTCAGCAGCAACACCATCACACAATGGGTGAGTATTCTTGAAGCGTCTTTTTTGGTGTTCAGCCTGTCACCTTGGAGCGTCAACATTGGCAAGCGTTTGGTGAAGAGTCCCAAAATTTATTTCTACGATGTCGGACTCGCCTGCTGGTTGCTCGGTATCAAAACCGTGGAGCAGCTGCAGCACCACCCTTTGCGGGGAGCTCTTTTTGAAAACCTGGTGGTGCTGGAGGTGCTCAAGTCCTTGCGCAATCAGGGTTTGCGCGATCCTTTGTATTTCTTTCGCGACAGCAATGGTTTGGAAATTGACCTGTTGCTGGACCATGCCGATGGTCTTCAGTTGGTTGAGATCAAGGCATCACAAACGGTGTCTGCACCCTTGTTTAAAAATCTGCGCACCGTGAGCACATTGCTGGGCGATCGTGTGAAAAGCCAGCATTTGATCTACGGCGGGGCGGAGCGACAAGTTCGAACCGATGTGCAGGTGCTGCCGTATGGGCAAGCCGGCACGCTGATCTTGGACCCCACCGCGTGAGCCACCAATAGCCAAGACATCCACCTTGACCGCATGCCCGAATACTTCGGCTTGCGATCACACATTTTGAGTGGATAGAAATTTTGACCTCACGTCTTCCAACCATTAACCCGTGAGTGATGCCGAAGCTGGTTATGCTCACACCCTCATCTCTTTCTGGGTGCAGTCTCCATGATCCACTTGTTTTTGTTCATTGCCGGGCTGGTGTGCCTGGTGCTGGGGGCCAATTTGCTGGTGCGCGGCGCGAGCAAGCTGGCGCTGTCGTTTGGCATTTCGCCCTTGGTGGTGGGCTTGACCATTGTGGCTTTTGGCACCAGTGCGCCCGAGGTGGCAGTGTCGGTGGCTTCGGTGCTGGAGGGCAAGACCGACATGGCCATTGGCAATGTGGTGGGCAGCAACATTTTTAATGTGCTGTTCATCCTGGGGCTGAGCGCTTTGATCGTGCCTTTGGTGGTGCACCGCCAGCTGATCCGCCAGGAAGTGCCCATCATGTTTGGCGTGACATTGCTCATGGCCTTGATGGCGATGGATGGGCGGTTGCAGTTGTGGGAGTCTGTGGCTCTGGTGATTTTGCTGGTGGCTTACACCGGTTTTTTGGTGGTGCAGTCGCGCCGTGAAACCGCTGCAAACCAGGCCGCAGCTCAGGCTTCGGCCCAAGGCGTTGACGAGTTTGAGTCCGAGTTGCGGGCCTCGCCCGTGGGCGCATGGGATGCCAAACTGCCTGCGCAGTTGGCGCTGATCGCCGTGGGTTTGGCTTTGCTGGTGCTGGGCTCGGACTGGTTGGTGGGCGCGGCGGTGGTCTTTGCCAAAGCCTTGGGCGTGAGCGATGTGGTGATTGCGCTGACCATCGTGGCGGCGGGCACCTCCATGCCCGAGGTGGCCACTTCGATCGCAGCGGCGCTCAAGGGAGAGCGCGACATCGCGGTGGGCAATGTGGTGGGCAGCAACATCTTCAACATTTTGGGTTGTTTGGGTATCAGCGGCGTGGTGGCGGGCGGTGCAGGCCTGGTGGTGGCACCGTCTTTGTTGGCCTTTGACATTTGGGTCATGCTGGCTGTGGCGCTGGCTTGTTTGCCCATGTTCATCACCGGGGGCGAGATCGCCCGCTGGGAGGGGGGCGTCTTTGCTGGCTATTACGTGGCCTATGTGTCTTATTTGATTTTGGCGGCACAGCAGCACGATGCCTTGGGCGATTTCAGCAACATCATGTTGGGCTTTGTGTTGCCTTTGACCCTGATCACGCTGCTGGTGGTGTTGGTTCGCAGACATGCCTGATACGTTATGAATGCAGGGCCTGCCCCGTTTTGTGCGGTGGCCTGAACCGGGTGTATCGTCCCGGCGTGCATGACCCGATGGTCTGCACAAAGCGGCGGGCAGTTGCCCTGACTGTGTGGCTTGCTGGGCGTATGGGGCAAGGTGTTTTGGCGCACTGACGTGAGGGCAGGCGGGCACTAGGCTCGAGCTTTGCCAGGACCGCGACACCCGATGACCGCTGTTGAATTGACCCCCTCTGATCTGCGCCTGACCGTGGACCCTGGATGTTTGGGCTTTGTGGATACATCGGAGTTGGTGGGCCTGCCCCTGCCCTGGATTGGGCAGCCGCGTGCTGAGGCCGCTGCGCGTTTTGGCTTGCAGATGCAACAGCCCGGTTACAACCTGTTGGTGTTGGGGGAAGTGGGCACGGGTAGAACAAGCTTGCTCAGTCAGATGATGCACGAACAGGCCGCGCTGCGGCCTGTGCCGCCAGACCTGTGTTATTTGAACCACTTTGAGCAACCCGATCAACCCTTGGCCTTGCGTTTGCCCGCTGGCCAAGGGCGGCTGTTGCGTCAGGGCATGGCCTTGTGGTTGCAAGAGGTTCAGGCCGCAGTGCCCCAGCGGTTGCAACAAGACGATTTTTTGGCAGAACGCAAGCGGCTCACGCAGTCCTACAAGGCCAAGGCAGATGCGGCTTATGCGGCTTTGACTGCTTATGCACAGACGCACTCTTTTGCCTTGACTCGGGATCAGGGGCAGATGGTGTTCACCTTGAAAGATGCGAAGGGCGAACCCGTGACCGCGGCCAAAGCCTTGCTGATTAGCCCGCTTGAGCGGGCAGCCATGGATGCAGCCGAAGATGCGCTGCACCTCGAAATCGGGATTTATCTGGACGCAGCGCAGTCCCTGGACCGCGATCTGGAAAAGGCTTTGCATGATTTGCGTCAGCGTTTTTTGCGGCCTGTGCTGGCGCAGGGTCTGGACCGGCTCAGGCAGCAGATGGTCTTGTCAACCGAAAGTGCCGCCAAGTTGGATGCCTATTGGGCGCAGGTGATGTCGTCCATGCTCGACAAATACCCGCTGTTGTTGCCCGGCGATGACGAGGGCACGCGGCGACTGGCGCTGGCTGAATGGCTGTCCTTGTTCCGGGTGAATGTGGCGGTGGACAACCATGCTTGCTCGGGTGCGCCTGTCATTGTGGAGGACAACCCAGTGTTCAGAAACTTGTTTGGCAGCATCGAATATGCGTCAGACGGGGGTGAGCTGGTGACCGATTTTGCGCAGATACGCGCAGGCAGTTTGTTGCGGGCGCATGGTGGTTTTCTGATGTTGCACTTGCAGGATTTGCTGACCGATTCGCCCGTGTGGGAGAGGCTGCGTCGCATGATGCGCAGTGGGCGACTGCAGATGCAAGAGCCGGGCGTGGCGCAAGCGCCTTTGGCAGCCGTGTCCTTGTTTCCGGAGCCGGTCGAGGTGGATGTCAAGCTGGTGCTGATCGCGTCGGTGGAGGCTTATTACTCTGTTTTGGAGGCCGACCCCGAGTGGGCCCGGCGCTTTCGTTGCAAGGTGGACTTTGCCGAGAGCTTCCAGGCCACAGCGCAGACTTCAAGGGCCATTGCCGTGGGGGTGAGCCACACCTGTGAGCGCTTGGGTTTGTTGCATTTTTCGGCGTCAGCGGTGGCGCAGCTTATTGAAGACAGCCATCGGCAAGCGCAAGACCAGACCCGCCAAAGTGCCCAAGTGGGGCTGACCGAGGCTTTGGTGGTGGAAAGCCATGCGCTGGCGCAGGCCCGGGGTGCGATGCGGGTGGAATCGGGCGATGTGCTGGCGGCAAGACTGGCGACATGGACGCGTTTGGCGGGCCTTGAAGAGCGCGTGCAGGAGACCATCGCCAGTGGCGAGCGCTTGCTGGTGGTCAGTGGGCAGCGTGTGGCACAAATCAATGGACTGACCGTCATGGACTTGGGCGATCACAGTTTTGGCGTGCCTGTGCGGGTGACGGCCCGCTCGTTTGCGGGGGATGAGGGTTTGCTCAACATCGAGCGTGAGGTTGAGATGTCCGGGCCGATACATGACAAAGGCGTGCTGATTTTGCACAGTTATCTGTCGGGATTGTTTGCCCACATGGCCCCCTTGTCGATGAATGCGGCGGTGGTGTTTGAGCAAGAGTATGGCGGCGTCGAAGGCGACTCGGCCTCGTGTGCCGAGCTGTATGCCTTGTTGTCCAGTTTGGCGGGTGTGCCTTTGCGCCAGGGCATTGCGGTGACGGGGGCGGTCAATCAGCAAGGTGATTTGCTGCCAGTGGGCAGCATCAATGAAAAGATCGAGGGTTACTTTCGCAGTTGTGAGCTGTTGGGGCTGGACGGGCAGCAAGGGGTGTTGATGCCCGCCCGCAACCGACGGCACTTGATGCTGGCCCCCCATGTGGTGAAAGCCGTGGCGCAAGGGCGCTTTCACATCCATGTGGCCGATCGGGTGGGCGATGGCTTGAGCCTGCTCACAGGCATGCCCTATGGGCTGTTGGGAGCGGGGGGGTATGCGCCCGATTCAGTGCTTGGCCGCGTGCAGATCACGCTGCAGCGTTTTCGCCGCGCCTGTGAGTCGTTGGCATTGCACCGCAAGACGCGGCGGCCACGTGCACCCCGTTGAGTGGACTGTTGCACACCGCCGTAAGCGATGTACTGGTTTGAGGGTAATACTTTTGACAGTTTTGTGGGATTTATATTTTTGCTTTGCAGCGCTATGGTGATGAACATGCAGAACCTGGGCTGTGCAGACGGTGTCAGTGCGGTGGTGGTCTCTGGCTAAGCCTTCCCGTGTAGCCCTTTTGTAGAAAGAAAACTCGATGAGCATTGCATTGGTTTTGGCGGACCCTCACCCGGTGTTGTTGGAGGGGTTGTCTCAGGTTTTCAAGGCTTCACCCGAGTTTGTGGTCAAGGCCTGCGTGAGCAATGGTGACGATGCCTTGGCGGCCGTGCACCAGTACCGTCCGGATGTGCTGGTCATGGATGTGTCCTTGGCCAAACGAAGCGGTTGGGAGGTTCTGGAGGATGTGCAGCAAGCCGATTCGTCCACTCGACCGGTGGTGTTTACCGATGCACCGATTGGTGACGTCATGCGCGTGATTGATCTGGGCGTTCCGGGCCTGGTTGGCAAAGACAAGACCCACCAAGAGTTGGCGCGGTGTGTGCATGCGGTGCATGCAGGGCAAAAGTGGCTGGACCGCGACCTCACGCTCAAGACCATGTCGGTGCTGTTGGCGCAGCAAAAGCAAAAGTCCCAGGCCACCTCCTTGCTCACGCCCAGAGAGTTGACGGTGGCCCGCATGGTGACCGAGGGTTTGCCCAATAAAAAAATCGCCAGCAAGTTGTTCATCAGCGAGGGCACGGCCAAGCTGCACTTGCATCACATCTACCAAAAATTGCATTGCCCCGGACGCATGTCGCTGCAGCGCTACATGCAGGACCACGGTTTGATGTGAAACGCATACATGTCAATCAACCAATCAGGAGACCCCATGGTGGACGAAAACAAACTCATTGAATCAGCTTATGTTGCACACATGAGCGATCACTACAGAAAAGCTTCCGAGGAATTGTTGCACGCTTACCAGCGCAATAAGGAGGCTGCGCGTCACCACGAAGCCGGGGCCTTCAAGGCGGCTTTGCACCATGCCAAGCTCTCCAAGCACCACAGTTTCAATGCGCATGAGCATTTGAAAGACGCGCTGGGCATTGCCGAAAAACTGGAGGCCACATCACCTTGGCAAGACAAGGCGGGTAAGCACCTACCCGGCTCGGGTGTCCACTGAATCGATGATCAGCACTTGTGTGCAGTTTCGAACAGTCAGACGTCAGGCATAGGCCTACACTGAAAAATAGAACAGTGCCTGCAAGCCATGTCCGATGCCGATGCTTTGTTGCGTTGGGCTGCGTTGGCCGGTCTGTCCCGTGGTTTGAGCCGGTTCAATGAGTTGAAAAAGGAGTGTTTCAATGCCCATACGCGTTTTGTTATCGTCCAAGCACAAGGTGGTTGCAGAAGGCATTGCTGCCATTTTGCGAAACCACCCGGACATTGAGCTGGTGGGCATGGCGCAGACCGATGATCGAACGCAAACCCTGTGCCATGAGGTCAAGCCCGATGTGTTGTTGATGGGCATGCATGCCCATGGTCAACAAGACTTATCCTTGATGAAGAAGATCCTCCAGCACCCACCCAGTCCGCACATGGTGGCGTTCTCAGGTGACTCCGATCGCCATTCGATCCTTGAAATTCTTGACGCTGGCGCGCAGGGCTATGTATCCACCACCAGCGATGTTGACGAGTTGCTGCTGGCCATACGTTCGGTGGCCGCGGGGCGGGTGTACCTGTGTCAGGCGGCAGCATCCGAAATGATGGCGTCTGTGCGCAAAATCCGCTCTGCTGATGGTTCGGGCAAGGGCTATCTGGGGGGGCGTGAGGAGCAGGTTTTGCGCCTCATCGCCGATGGTTTTTCTTCCAAGGAAATTGCTCGCAACCTGCAAATCGCGCCCAGTACCGTCGAGGTCCATCGGCGCAATATCATGCGCAAAGTGGGCTTGCACAAGGTGGCGGATTTGACCCGCTACGCTATCCGCAATCAGATGGTCTCGGTGTGACTGGGCACCGGCTGGCCAGCACACTTGAGCATCGGCTTGTAATGCTGGCGTAGCTGGTGGTAGCACTCACAGCTGTGCTGGATGAGGCCTTCTCGGTTCAACACCTGAATGTGGCCGCGTGAGTAGCTGAGCCAGCCTTCTTTCATCAGTTTCGAAGCGGCCAGGCTCACCCCTTCTCGACGCACGCCCAGCAATTGGGCCATGGCCTCATGGGTCTTGTCCACTTGTTGGCCAGGTTGACGATCCAGGATCATCAAGATCAGACGGCTCAGTTGCATTTCCAGCGAGTGGTGCTGGCGGCACACATTGCCTTGGCTCATTTGCGCCATCAGTGCCTGCGCAAACAACATGAATGTGCGTTGTACAAGCGGATTCCTGCCATAGCTTGTGAGCACCACATCCATCGGAATCCGAATGGCTGTGCCAGTGGTTTGCACCACCGCCTGGTTCATGTTGGTGGGCGAGCCCATCAAGTGAAAAAGGCCGATCGCCCCTTCCCGGCCCACCATGGCGATTTCGGTGCAGTCGCCAGTGGCCAAAAGATATTGCCATGACGCGATGGCTGTTGTCGGAAAAAACATATGGGACAGGGCTCGGCCCGGATCGCAAATGACCTCACCCTCTGACATCTGCACCTCCTGCATGTGGGGGCCCCATTCCACCAGGATGGCCTCGGGCAGAGCGGTCAATATGCAGTTGTCAGGAGTTTGAGTTGTTTTCATATTTAACACCTTTCTGGTGATTTTTTGAATTCATTTGATAATTTATCAGTATTGGCAATTAAATATTGTACGCTAACGAACAAAGGGCCATCGGTGTTTGGCCTGTAAGCACGTTCCGGACCGTGCGCTTTTAGAGTGTTTGTGCTGCTTGCGCCAAGCCTGACAGGTCCAGCAAGTGCACTTGCCCGCGGCAGTAGCTCAGCAGGCCTTGTTCGCGCAGTTGCCCTGCTGCCAGTGTGATGCTCACCCGTCGAACCCCCAGCATGTGGGCCAGGTGCTCATGGGTCAGGTGCAAGTGGGTGGTTTGGGCGGTTTGTGCAGACAGCAGCAGCCACGCCGCCAGCCTGGCCTGGATGTCCAGCGTTTGGATGCTGGCGGCGAACATGGCCACATGCGACAACATGAACCACATCTGGCGCGAGATGGCCCTCAACACTGACGGGCGACCCAGTGCCATGGCCTGCAGGGAGCGGGCTGTCATGCGCCAGGCCGCCCCAGTGGTTTGCACGCGGTGCTGAAGCGTGGGGCTGCTGCTCTCCAGCACGTGTTCCAGGCCCACCACATGCTCGGCGCCAAGCAAGCCAACGGCCACGCCCATGTGGTGCTCGTCCTGCACCATCATGGCCACGGTGGCTCCTGTCAAAAAGTAAACCTGCGGCTCGTCCTTGTTTGAGCCCAACAGTTGTCCGGATTTCAGGGTGATGGGCTCACAAGCGGCCTCCAGCAAGGACTGCTCTAGCGTGGGCAATTGAGACATGAGCCCATTGTTTAAAAGTTTCACGTTATTAAACCGTGCAGGTGGACGGTAAATGAGGAAATGGTCAAACCGGAGAGTGAACTGCAGGCCATGGTCGGGCTTCAATCTGAGTATATGTTCGGCAAATCCTGAGTGAAGCATAAGTACAGGTGGTATTTGCGTTCGGTAGAGAACATAGAATCAATCCAAAACCGCATCCGCAAGGATGAAACACCTTGACTGAGCTCGCATCCAACAATTCCCTGCTTCAGCGCCTGCAACAGTTGGCCCCCGAGCTCTTGCCTGCCTGCGAGCGAGTGCCCCTGAAGGTGGGGCCTTGGCCTGCCCAGTCTGCTGCCGGTGATGGTTGTATGTACTTTCCTGACGACAGCTTGTTGGGTTTGTCGGCGTCATCTGGCGCACAGCAGGGCGTGCGTTTGGCCTTGCTGGGGTGTCACAACATGTGGTCGCCGCAATTGGCACTGTCCACCGGTTTGCAAGCCGAAGTGCTGGTGCCAGGGCATGCGCTGCGGTTGTCGGAGGCGCGGGTGCGTGCGGTTGGCCCTCCACTGGCCTACTGGTGGCTGCAAGAGGCGGCCAGTGCCCAACAGTTGATGGCACAAATGGCGCACATGGTGTTTTGCGCTAAACACCACAGCGCAGTGCAAAATCTGGCCAGTTGGTTGTGGCTGGCCCAGCACCACAGTCCACACAGTCCGCTGCACATTCCTTTACAGCCTTGGCGTGCGTGGCTTGCCTGGACGCCCGAGGTTTGGAAAAGCGCCTGGGACACCCTGGAAAGCCAGCAAGCGGTGGCCCTTGTGCAGCCGCGCCCCTCAAGGTCTGGCCAAACACCGCCCAAGCCTATAGGCCTCGATGAATGGGGCGAGATTCAGGTCCAGGCCTTGGCTTCTTTGTCAGCTTGGGCCTGCCCTTGTCACCAACCCCCCCCTTGTTATTGAGGTGGTCTTGGCCCTCAGGCTTCAGGGACTGGTCAGCAGGGCGCGGCTCAAGGACTCGGCCACCTTGATCCCGTCGACCCCCGCCGACAAGATGCCGCCCGCGTAACTGGCCCCTTCACCTGCCGGGTAGAGGCCGCGGGTGTTGGTGCTTTGGTGGTCATCGTCCCGTGGCATGCGCAGGGGCGATGAGGTGCGTGTTTCCACAGCGGTCATGACCGCGTCGTGCATGTCGTAGCCCTTGATCTTGCGGCCAAACACCGGCAAAGCTTCGCGCATGGCCGTTACCGCGTAGTCGGGCAATAGGGTGGCCAGGTCGGTCAGCTTTACACCAGGCTTGTAAGAAGGCTGCACGCTGCCCAAGGTGGATGAAGGGCGCTTGGCCAAAAAGTCGCCTACCAATTGGGCGGGGGCTTCGTAGCTGCTGCCGCCTACTTCAAAAGCCCGCGATTCCAGTTGCCGCTGCAGCACAATGCCCGCCAGCGGGTGCGCTTGGGGGGTCTGCAGCGCGGCCAATGCATGGGCTTCTTGTGCCAGGTGCGCACCATCTGAATCGCCAAATGCGGCTTGCCATGCGGCGGTGTCCAGCGGGTAGTCGGGTGGGTCGATGGCCACCACCATGCCGGCGTTGGCATTGCGCTCGTTGCGCGAGTATTGGCTCATGCCGTTGGTGACCACGCGACCCGGCTCGCTGGTGGCGGCCACCACGGTGCCGCCGGGGCACATGCAAAAGCTGTAGACGGCGCGGCCGTTTTGCGCGTGGTGTACCAGCTTGTAATCGGCCGCGCCCAGCAAAGGGTGGCCCGCATGGCGGCCCCAGCGGGCTTGGTCGATCACGCTTTGGGGGTGCTCGATGCGCACGCCAATCGAAAACGCTTTGGCCTGCATGGCCACGCCCCGGCGGTGCAGCATGACAAAGGTGTCGCGCGCGCTGTGGCCCAGGGCCAGCACCGCGTGGCGGGTGTGCAGGGTTTGGCTTTGGCCTGTGCGCAGGTCGGTCACCTGCAGCCCAGTGAGTTGGTGGCCGTTTGCGACTGGCGCGAGCAGTACATCGCTCACCCGTTGCTCAAATCGGATCTCGCCACCCAAAGCGATGATGTGTTCGCGGATGCGCTCAACCACCTTGACCAGTTTGAAGGTGCCGATGTGCGGGTGTGCGGCATACAAAATGTCGGCAGGCGCTCCTGCTTTCACGAACTCGTCCATGACCTTGCGGCCCAGGTGGCGCGGGTCTTTGATCTGGCTGTAAAGCTTGCCATCGCTGAACGTGCCCGCACCGCCTTCGCCAAATTGCACATTGCTTTCGGGGTTGAGCACTTGCTTGCGCCACAAGCCCCAAGTGTCTTTGGTGCGTTCACGGACCGGTTTGCCACGTTCGAGCACGATGGGTTTGAAGCCCATTTGCGCGAGAGCGAGCGCCGCAAACATGCCGCAGGGCCCAAAGCCCACCACCACAGGGCGTTGGCCACCTTGCTCGCCAAAACCTTCGGGAGCAAGCCCTGGGGGCTGCCAAACCATGTCGGGCGTGGGCTGGATGTGGGGATGGGCGGCGTGCTGTTGCAGCAGGACGCCTTCAGCGCTGGCGTCGGCCAGCGCGATGTCCACGATGAACACGGCCTGCACATCGGCTTTGCGCGCGTCGAAGCTGCGTTTGAACACCTTCAAAGTGACGATGTTCGCTGTACAGATGCCCAGCGTTTGAGCCGCCAGTTGGCGCAGCGCGGTGTCGGGGTGTGCAAGTGGGGTGCGGTCTTCGTCGGTTTCGGACGGTGCATCGGCAGCACGGCGCTCTTGTATCGGCAGGGTCGAAAGTGGGAGTTTGAGTTCGGAAATTCGGATCATGGGCACCTGCGGGCTTGTGGTTATCAAGCAAGAGGGTGGGATTATCACCGGTGCACCTTGTCTGCGCTGGACCAGTCCGGCAGGTCATAATTATCCCTGTGAAGTTCGCCAGACCGCCGCTGGTGCAATCTGGGAAACCAGGCACTGGAGGAACGTCCGGACTGCGCAGGACAGCGTAGGAGGTAATACCTCTCCACCGTGAGGTGAGGATCAGAGCAACAGAGACGAGCCGATTGAGTTCGGGTGAAACGGGCAATCTCTACGCGCAGCAATACCAAGTAGGCCTTCCTGAAGGTGTGCGGTTCGCCGCATGCCTTCTCCCTGTGGTTCCGCGGGGTGAGTTGGCGGGTAGGTAGCACCGAGCCGGGTGGGCGACCCCTGGCCCAGAGTAATGGCGGTCACGCAGCGGGTAACCGCTGTGCACAGAATCCGGCTTATCGGCGGGCTTCACACTTTTATGTCGGCCAACAAAAAACCCGCCGCAGCGGGTTTTTTGGGGAGTGCAAAGCTTAGCCGCGAGAGGGCATCAGGCTTCCCGCTAAGGCGAACACCGAGTTGGGGGCGGTGATTTTCATGGCACTTTTTGGCTTGGCAAACACGCCGCGTTTGACGGCAGGTTGGGGGGCTGGCTCGATGGTGACGCCCTTGGTGCGTTGCTCGGCAACGAGTTGGCGCAGGGTGATGGACTGCAAGTGGGTCAGCATTTTTTCGTTCAGGCTGGCCCACAGCTCGCTGTTCATCCAGCCGCCTTCGGCTGCGGCTTCGTCATCGGCAGGGGCGTCCACCGCACCCACGATGTCGGCCATGGTGATTTTTTCGGCATTACGCGACAGTGAATAACCGCCGCCTGGGCCGCGGGTGCTTTCGACCAGACCTTGTTGGCGCAGTTTGCTGAACAACTGTTCCAGATAGGACAGCGAAATCTGGTGGCGTACGCTGATGGCGGCCAGCGACACGGGGCCACGGTCTTCACGCAACGCCACATCGATCATGGCAGTGACGGCAAATCGGCTCTTGGTGCTCAAACGCATGGTGGGCTCCTTTCTGCGTTCTGGATGGCTTTTTGAAAGGGCCATCCGTGGGGTCTTGGCTGCAGGACATACAGCAGTGACTGTACAGTTATTTTCTGAGACTGGATTGTCATTTGGAGATAAACAAGGCTATTACAAGGGGTAAAACAGGTCTTTTTGTCCTGCCATCGGATTAAAAAGAGATTAAAACCGCTCGTGCCCCGCCAGTTCTCGCCACTGCCCTGGCTCCAGGGGGGCCAGGTTCAGACGGCCTACACGTTGACGGCGCAGGTCTTGCAGCGGGCATTGTTCGTCCAGCCAGCGGCCCAGTTCCAGCCCGTCGATGTCCTTGCCAGCGATGCGCAGCACCGTCAGGGTGTCGGTTTGGCGGTTGATGCTGGTGCGGATGCCGGGGCCGTTCAAGGCCTTGATGGTGCCCTCTGGCACTTCGCCACCCACGGTGGCCATCCATTCTTGCTCCATCGGGCTGCGGCGGTCTTCCAGGTGGCGCAGCACGGCGATGTCGTCTGAAAAAATGCACAAACCGCTGGCGGGTTTGGCCAGCGGCAAGGGCATTTGCATTTTGGCCAAGCGTTCGGGCCCCCAAAGACCCGGCTGGGCGGCTTTGAGGCCCACGGTGTCTTGCAGCCAGGCCAAGTTGGCCACGCGGTGGGCGGGCTTGAACAGCGCCAAGGTCATGGGGGCGAGGGCGGCCATGGAGACCAAACGGTTGACCTGAACGGCTTGTTCAGGCCGCACACGCCGGGCTGGGTCGGTCACCACTTTGCTGGCGACTTGGACGCCGCCAGCCACGATCAGGGCTTCGGCTTCGCGGCGCGAGCAGTGTTGCTCGGCGGCCACGCGTTTGGCCAGGCGTATGCCTTCTTCAGAGGAAATCATCCATGCTTTCAAAAATGCTTAAGGCGAATCAAGACAGGGTTTGTTCGCGGATGTGGTCCACATGCGCTTGCAGTGAGCGTGCGGCCACTGGCCACAGGCGGGGCGGCACATCGTCGTAGGCTTTTTCTACCCATTCCTGCAGGCTGCCTTGGGGCAGGGCCTGCATGGCGGCAGCAATCTTGGCCTCGCGCTTGAGGCGGTGCGCCTTCAGGTGGGTGATGGCCTGGTGGGCAAAGCCCAGCACATGGCCGTGCGCAGGCAAGATGAATTCGATGCCTCCGGTAACGCACGCCGCAGCCAACTTGTCCAGCGAGTCCAAATAATCGCCCATGTGGCCGTCGGGCGGGTCGATCACGGTGGTGCTGCCGTTGAGCACATGGTCACCCGAAAACAGCAGACCGTCTTCTTCCAGCACCAGGCACAGATGGTTGGCCGCATGGCCCGGGGTGTGCACCACATGCAGGGTGTGGGTGATCTCGCCATCCACACCCAGGCCTTGCAGCACCAGTTTTTCGCCATCGGTCAGCTCTCGATCCGGCGTGAAGCGGCTGTTGGCACGGGATGTGGGGCGTGAAGACAGGCCTAGGATGGGGGGCTTGTTCGTGCACAGTGCCTGCAGCGGCGCAGCGCCTGGCGAATGGTCCGGGTGAGAGTGGGTGCACACAATGGCCTTGATTTGTCCACCTGCCGCACGCCACATCCGTTGCAGATGGTCGATGTCCGCCGGGCCGGGGTCGATGGCGATGTAGCCGGTGTTCGGGTCGCCCACCAAGTAGCTGTTGGTGCCGGGGCCGGTCATCACGCCCGGGTTGGGGGCGGTCAGGCGCTGCACGTTCTTGAGCAGGGGCACAGGCTGGTCGGTCTGCCAGTCCAGGTGGTGGTGGATTTGCCCGTCGGGCGTGACCAGGGCCAGCTCGCCAAACGGGGCTTCGTGCTCCATGAAGCGCGCTTCGTTGCCCGCCAGCCAGCCCGCGCGGGGGCAGCTGGTCCACAGCGGTTCGTCGTTGACGGCGCAGGCTTGTAACACCGCTTCCACGCTGGCAAAGTCTTTCAGGCGCTGCAGCGTGCGGATGGTCGGGTAGACCATGAAAAAATCACCCGTTTCGTGGCGGTTCAGCGCTTCTTGTGGGTTCACCCAGACGGGCTCAAACTGCTCGGATTCGTCGGCCACCGGGGTCTGGCCTTCGGGCATGCGGGCCACCAAAAAGGGCACGTCAAAGCGCCGTGGCAGGTCGCGGTCGGTGATCCAGTGGGCCAGCACGAACACCTGGTCGGCGGCCAGCGTCAGGCCTCGGGCCTGGCATTGGGTGGCAAAAGAGGCTTTTCGGTCGATCTGGGCAATGTCAGCGTTGTCAGCCCAGCGGCCATCGGCATGGCGGGCGAACAAGATGCCCAGTTCTTCAAAGCTCTCGCGGATGGCGGCAATGGCTTGCGTCAGGTGCAAGTCGCTTTGTTTGGGGCGACGCTGCGCCATGCCGTGGGCCTGGGCGTCGGCGGCGTCAATGCCTCCGCCGGGGAACACGTAGGCGCCGGGCGCAAAACTGGCTGTCATCGAGCGCCGAGTCATCAGCACCTCGATGCCTTGGGGGCCGTCGCGCATGAGCAGCACGGTGGCTGCGGGGCGCAGGGGGGCGGGGTCGCGTTGGGGGTACAAGAGTTGGGATGTGCGTGCCATGCCCCATTATCGGGCCGCCCTGCGGGGCGAACTCTGGCGTGCAAGGGGGTCTGCTGCGCTAGCTGTCCTGGTCAAGCTCTGGGGCGATAATCGCGGCCATGCACATTCGCTTTACCAAGATGCAAGGCGCGGGCAACGATTTTGTCGTGCTCGACGAGACGCGTGCTCGCTTGGGCCTGAATGCGGCCCAGTACCGTTTTTTGGCCAATCGCCACTTTGGCGTGGGAGCCGATCAGATCCTCACCGTGCGGCCATCCCCTGCGCCAGGCCTGGACTTTGAATATGTGATCCACAACGCCGACGGCGGCGAGGTGGAGCACTGCGGTAACGGGGCTCGCTGCTTTGTGCGCTATGTGCGCGACAAGGGCCTGACCTACAAAACCACTGTTCGTGTGAAGGTGCAGCTAGGCGAGATTGAGCTCACCATGAACCCCGATGGCCGTGTGACGGTGGACATGGGCGTGCCCATCTTTGATTGGGAACGCGTGCCATTCAACCCGATGGGCCTCATCAGCGACCAAGCCAACGGGTGGCCAGTGTTTGACCTGAATTTGGGCGTGCAGGGCATGGCCCCATCCATGGCACGGGTTGGCGTGGTGTCCATGGGCAACCCGCACGCGGTGCAACGGGTGGAAGATGTGGACACTTTCCCGGTGCTGGTCCAAGGCCCTTTGATCGAAAACCACCCGGCTTTCCCCAATCGGGTGAATGCTGGCTTCATGCAGATCGTCTCGCGCAAGCAAATCAAATTGCGGGTGTTCGAGCGCGGTGTCGGCGAAACGCTGGCCTGCGGCACGGGTGCCTGTGCGGCGGTGGTCTTGGGTATTCGCCAGGGCTGGCTGGACAACCGGGTTGACGTGCTGGCCCCGGGCGGCGTGTTGACCATTGAATGGGCCGCTCAGGCCGACAGCCCGGTGCTGATGACCGGCCCTGCCACTTCCGTTTTTGAGGGCGAAATCGACTTGCCCGACACCCTTTCCTGAATTTCTGGAGCCAAGACATGACCAACTCTGAACCCATGAGCCCGATCACCGAAGATGACATTGCCGAATACCTGGTGAACACACCAGATTTTTTTGAGCGCCACGCTTCGCTGCTGGCCACGGTGCAACTGACACACCCACAAAGCCACCGCACGGTGAGCTTGCAAGAGCGTCAAGCCCAAATGCTGCGCGACAAGATCAAGGGCCTGGAGCAGCGCATCATGGACATGATCCGGCATGGTAACGAAAACATGATCCTGACCGATAAGCTGCACCGCTGGTCTTGCGAATTGATGCGCACGCCCGAAGACCAGATCGCCGCATCGGCGCTGGACAACATTCGCGAGCTGTTTCAGGTGCCGCAGGTGGCTTTGCGTCTGTGGTCGCTGCAGGCCAATCATGCGCAGGCCCCCTATGCACAAGGTGTGACCGAGGCAGTGCAGGCTTTGGCCAGTTCTCTGGAT
The DNA here is from genome assembly GCF_023910625.1 of Limnohabitans sp. Lineage (NCBI taxonomy): Bacteria > Pseudomonadati > Pseudomonadota > Betaproteobacteria > Burkholderiales > Comamonadaceae > Limnohabitans > Limnohabitans sp. The sequence goes on along the minus strand of NZ_JAAVVW010000002.1, from coordinate 505,446 downwards.
CGACCTTATGTGGGACCCAATTCGGGGTACGAAGCCGTGCAATGGCTGGACGATCCCACGCAGGCCGCTTCGCTGGCTTTGCTGGCCTTGCGCGCGGCACCAGGGCAGCCCGCTTTGGGTTTGCTGGTATTGGCCTCGCCCGATGCCCAACGCTTCAACAGCCAGATGGGCACCGATTTGCTGGAGCGTTTGGCCGAGTTGGCCGGTGCCGCCTTGTCGGTACTGCAAACAGCGCGGGCCTGAGCCATGTCAGAGATGCAGGCCACCGATCCACTGGTGTCCCGCTATCTGGACCATGTGCGCTTTGAAAAGCGGCTGGCCGAGCGCACCTGCACGCTGTACCAACTGGATCTGGCCCGCCTGGCCGAAATGGCTGCAGCATCGGGAATGCCATTGCTGAAGGTGGAAAACAGACACATCCGCCGCTGGGTCGCGCAGATGCACAGTGCCGGACGCAGTGGGCGCGGCATTGCCCTGATCCTGTCGGGCTGGCGCGGGTTTTACACCTGGTTGGGTCGCGAAGGCCTGGTTGCCCAAAACCCGGTGACCGAGGTGCGCGCCCCGCGTGTGGCCAAACCTTTGCCCAAAGCGCTGGGGGTGGACGAAGCCGTGCAATTGGCCGAGTACGAGGAAGCAAACGACGACCCCTGGCTCGAAGCCCGCGATGCGGCCATGGTGGAGCTGCTGTACGGCTGCGGCCTGCGCATTGCCGAGCTGACGGGCCTGGACGTGGTGGCCAGCACCGAGGCGGCGCGTGCCGGGCGTGGCTGGATCGACCTGCAAAACGCCGAGGTGCAAGTGCAGGGCAAAGGCAGCAAGCGCCGCAGCGTGCCTTTGGGGCGTGCGGCCATCGAGGCGCTGACGAACTGGCTGGCCGTGCGTTCGCAATTGCCGGGCATGCTCACGCAACCCACACCGGGTGCATCTGCTCTGGCGCTGGCGCTGTTTCCTGGACGCCACGGCACGCGCCTGACGCCGCGGGGTGTGGCCCAACGCCTCAAGCGCCGCAGCCTGCTGGCGGGCTTGGCCACTCCGGTGCACCCGCACATGCTGCGCCACTCCTTTGCCAGCCATGTGCTCCAGTCGAGTGGCGATCTGCGGGCGGTGCAAGAGCTGCTGGGCCACGCCAACATCAGCACCACCCAGGTCTATACCCGGCTGGATTTTCAGCACCTGGCCAAGGCCTACGACGCCGCCCACCCCCGCGCCAAGCGCAAATGAGGCACCGGCCAAGGAGCCGATGCCGAGTGCGGCCATGTCTGTCGGGCTCAGGTTGAGCTTGAATTCATCGATACACTCCCTAACTGTTGCCTACCTGTTTTGAAGCGGAACCGCGCCATGTCCCTGATCCCCACCACCATCCTGACCGGCTTTTTGGGCTCGGGTAAAACCACACTGCTCAAACGCGTGCTGACCGAGGCCCACGGCCAGAAAATTGCCGTGATCGAGAACGAGTTTGGCGAGGAAAACATCGACAACGACATCCTGTTCTCGGACACCAACGAGCAGATCATTCAGATGAGCAATGGCTGCATCTGCTGCACCATCCGCGAAGACCTGCGCGTGACCTTGCAGCTCTTGGCCACCAAGCGCCGCAAGGGTTTGCTGGACTTTGACCGCATCGTGATCGAGACCACGGGCCTGGCCGATCCCGGCCCGGTGGCGCAGACTTTTTTCATGGATGACGAGATCGCCGAGACTTATTTGCTGGACTCCATCCTGACCCTCGTGGACGCCAAACACGCGGCCCAGCAATTGAACGACCGCCAGGAAGCCCGTCGCCAAGTCGGCTTTGCCGATCAGATCTTCGTCAGCAAGGCCGATCTGGTTTCGCCGCAAGAGCTCGACGCCTTGCAGCACCGCCTCAAACACATGAACCCGCGTGCCCCACAAAAAGTGGTGCATTTCGGCGAGGTTGCGCTGTCCGAGGTGTTCGACCTCAAGGGCTTTAACCTGAACGCCAAGCTGGACATTGACCCGGATTTTCTGAAGGACGAGGCCCATGACCACGCGCATGGCGAGCACTGCGACCACCCCTCCCACGCCCACGAGCATGGTCATCACCATCACCATGATGACGATGTGAAAAGCTTTGTTTTTCGGTCTGAAAAACCCTTTGACCCTGCCAAGCTGGAAGACTTTTTGGGGGCCATCGTCAACATTTATGGCCCCCGCATGCTGCGCTACAAGGGCGTTTTGAATATGCGCGGCACTGAGCGCAAGGTGATTTTCCAGGGCGTACACCAACTCATGGGCAGCGATTTGGGTCCGATCTGGGTCGATGGTGAGGTGAGAACAAGCAAGATGGTATTCATTGGCATCGATTTGCCCAAGGATATTTTGTTGCAAGGCCTGGAGCAATGTTTGGTCTGAAGTTGGGGTGGACACAAAGCAGGCCTGTCTGGCCATCTGCTCCAATCGGCCTTTAATCTTCAGCGCCCCATTTTTTGACCGTTCTTATCGCTACAATCGCCCGCCTGAAGCCTTCCATTTTTTGGGGGGCTGGTGACCCCTACCAGGTCTAAAACACGGGTTTTGAATGCAAATGAACAGGTTTCTCAATCGGTTGCCGCCCGTTGGCAAGAGGTTTGGGCCTGCCTTCTCACATGGCTAGGAGACAAGACGTGAAGACCTCTAATAAAAAAGCAGTGCTCGCTCAAAAAGCGGCATCGACATCCCGGAAGGCCCCAGTGGCCAAAAAAACTGTGGCCACAAAAAAAACGGCGGCCGTGAAAAAAGCGGTGGCTGTGAAAAAAGCGGTGGCTGTGAAAAAAGCGGTGGCCGTGAAAAAAGCAGTGGCTGTGAAAAAAGCGGTGGCCGTGAAAAAAGCAGTGGCTGTGAAAAAAGCAGTGGCTGTGAAAAAAGCGGTGGCCGTGAAAAAAGCAGTGGCTGTGAAAAAAGCAGTGGTGGCCCCCAAAACCGCGGTGGCTAGAGCGGCAGCAGGCGCAAAAGGTAAAAAACCTGCCGCGCCCACAAAAACCTTGAAGACGGTCAAATCTGCAGTGAGCCCTCCAGCAGTTGCCGCCAAAACTCCCCGTAAAGCCGGTGCGCTTGCCGTCGACAAAGCGCGCGCAGCCGCCAAGCCCTCTCCAGCAGTCAAGAGCAAAGTGGTGCCGAAGTCGGCAAACCCCAAGATGACCCCTGTATCTGAAACGAAATCCATGAATGTTAAAAAAGTGGCGACAGCAAGGCCTGTGGTTGTCCAAGCTGCTGAGACGGCTGTACCCCGTGCTCCCGATCCATTGGTTCGAGCCACACGGCCTTCTGCACGGCTGGCTCAGATCACGGTGCCCTCTTTGCCCCCGGCGGTAGCCTCCACGGCAGCCAAGGCCAGTTTCATGCCCAGTGCCCCTGTGGCAACGGTCTCGGCGCCTTTTGCACCCATCAAGAAAGACCCCAAGCTGGCCAATAACTGGAAGACCAAGCCCGCTCAAGACTTGACTGACGCAGAAATTCTGGCCATGCCCGATACGGAGTACATGAACAGCCTTCAGTTGGCCTTTTTCCGACGCAAACTGGTTCAGTTGAAGCAGGAAATCCTGAACAGCGCCGGTGCCACCACCGAGCACCTGCGCGAAGACACGGTGGTCGTGCCCGACCCGGCCGACCGCGCCACCATCGAAGAAGAGCACGCACTGGAGTTGCGCACCCGCGACCGAGAGCGTAAGTTGCTCAAGAAGATCGAGCAGTCGATCGGTTTGATCGACGCGGGTGAATACGGTTACTGTGACGAAACCGGCGAGCCCATCGGTGTGGGGCGCCTGTTGGCTCGCCCTACAGCCACCTTGTCTTTGGAAGCCCAGCAACGGCGCGAGTTGAAGCAAAAAATGTTTGGCGATTGAAGCGGCTTGGCCCGATGGGTGCATCCCCAAAACCCCTGCCCAGGGGTTTTTTTACGGTGCGCCCGGCACGGGCGCACTCCTGGAGGTGCAAGTCCTCCCGTAAGTTGATCACAGCGAACGAAGCGAAGCGCAACTGCATGAGGGTGACCGAGTGTGGGAAGGAAGCGTGGAGCGAAACTGCGAGCCGATGAACAAGAACTGCATAGAAGGCGCTGCCAAGCAGGGCGAGCGGGCCGTTTACCGCGAAGCTCTCGTGATCAAGGCGAAGTGGCGTAGATGCAGCGGTTGTGCAGCGAAGGAGTGCGTTCTTACCCGGGGAGATCTCGCCTTGTTTCCGAAAGGAAGACGGCATTGCCGGAGTGAGAAGTCAGCACAGGTCGTAGTAGTGCAAGCCCGAAACCTGAATGGGAGGTGCGGCCAGCACGAAGGACCGAACGAGAGTGAGTGAGCGAGGACAAGAAGATGTCAAAGGCCATGCGTCAGATGCCGGGGCAACCTGGGCGGGCAAGCGTAGCAAGCGGTGAAGCCGCCAGTGATCTTGCCAGCGGCGAAGCCTGCGGCCCGCCTCTTGAGCACCCGCGCACAGGGTCGGCAAAGCAGCTGGCAGGCACTGGTGGTCTGCTGGAGGCGGCGCTGACGAGACAGAACCTGCAGGCCCTTTTACAGGTGCTGCAACCGCTGATCGACCCCACCTTCAGCGACCACAGCCACGGGTTTCGACCGGGCAGGCGTGCACACGATGCGGTCAAGGCCGCACGGGCGTACGTCCAATCGGGCAAACGCGTGGTGGTGGACGTGGACCTGGCCAAGTTCTTTGACCGGGTCAACCACGACATCCTGATCGACAGGCTCAAAAGGCGCATCGACGACGCTGGAGTCATCCGGCTGATTCGGGCTTACTTGAACGCTGGGATCATGGATGGCGGGGTGGTGGTCGATCGCCATCTGGGCACGCCGCAAGGCGGACCGCTCAGTCCGCTGTTGGCCAACGTGCTGCTAGACGAAGTGGGCAAGGCGTTGGAGGCGCGCAGCTACTGCTTCGCGCGCTACGCCGACGACTGCAACGTCTACGTGGGCAGCAAGCAGGCGGGCGAGAGGGTGATGGTCTACCTCAGGAAGCTGTACACGGGCTTGAAGCTTCAGATCAACGAAGCCAAGAGTGCAGTGGCCAGCGCCCTTGGGCGCAAGTTCCTGGGGTATGCGTTGTGGATGGCCAAGGGCAAAGAAGTCAAATGTGCGGTGGCCTACAAGGCACTGGACAACTTCAAGGCTCGCATCCGGCAACTCACGTGCCGCTCGGGCGGGTGCAGCATGGCGCAAGTGGTGGAGAAACTGCGGCCCTACCTGCTGGGCTGGAAGGCGTACTTCGGGATGGCGCAAACAACCAGGGTCTGGCGCGAGCTGGACGAGTGGCTGCGCCACCGACTGCGGGCCATCCAGCTCAAGCACTGGAAACGGCCCAGGGCGATCTATCGGGAATTGAAGGCATTGGGAGCGAAGGAGAATGTGGCGCGGCAAGTGGCGGTGAACAGCCGTCGCTGGTGGCGCAACAGTGACCGGTTGCTCAAGACGGTGCTGACGATTGCGTACTTTGATGGGTTGGGAGTGCCAAGGCTGACATGACCTCAAGCTCTCGAACCGCCCGGTGCGGACCCGCATGCCCGGTGGTGTGGCAGGGGCGGCTGCAATAATTGCGGCCCCCCTATGCCGATTCTGCTTGCGGGCGGGTGCCGCTGAGCACAGCCATTGACTTCGCTTCATTTGCTGATTTCTTTGCAATTGCTTAACGACTTACTTTCAGTGCCGTTCATAAGTGCCTAATTTACAAAGAAATTTTCGTTCAAAACGACTTTAATTTCAGCGCTAAGCCATTGGTTTCATTGAAAAAAATCGATCGACACCTGTTGAGTTGCATTGAATTCCTGATACAGTGCAAAAAAGTGCAATTAAGTGGAGAAAAGTGTCTTCGCTTGTGCATTTCAACAGGAAAAGGTCGCTGCTGTGTTTCAAGGGGCTTCATCGCTGAGTCTGGATGCCAAGGGGCGGTTGTCTGTGCCGACCCGGCACCGTGACGTCCTGAGCGCCACGGCGCAAGGGCAGCTGACGATCACCCGACACCCGCACGGTTGCCTGATGGTGTTTACTCGCCCGGAGTGGGAAAAATTCCGTGAACGCATAGCTCAACTGCCCATGTCGGCCCAGTGGTGGAAGCGCATCTTCTTGGGCAACGCCATGGATGTCGAGATGGACGGCACCGGACGCGTGCTGATTTCGCCCGAATTACGCCAAGCGGCCGGCATTTCCAGAGACACCATGCTGCTGGGCATGGGCAATCACTTTGAGTTGTGGGACAAAGCCACCTACGACGCACAAGAAGCGCAGGCCATACAGGGCGATATGCCCAATGTGTTCAAGGAATTTTCATTCTGAACGCCATGACCGAAGCCGTCCTGTCCCACACCACCGTGCTTTTAAACGAAGCGGTGGACGAACTGCTGCAGGCTCCTGCAGCAGTGGATGGCCATTATGTGGACGCCACTTTTGGCCGTGGTGGCCATTCGCGTCTGATCCTGTCGCGGCTGTCGAAGCAGGGGCGTTTGCTGGCTTTTGACAAAGACCCGGAGGCGATTGCCGAAGCCGGGCGCATCGATGATGTGCGTTTTTCCATCCGGCACGAGGGCTTTTCGCACCTCGGCGAACTGCCCACAGGCAGTGTCGATGGCGTGTTGATGGACTTGGGCATCAGCTCACCTCAAATTGACAGCCCCGAGAGGGGTTTTTCTTTTCGTTTTGAAGGTCCGCTCGACATGCGCATGGACACCACGCGCGGAGAGAGTGTGGCCTGTTGGCTGGCGACGGCCTCGGTAGATCAAATCTCGGAGGTGGTACGTGACTATGGCGAAGAACGGTTTGCTTTTCAGATTGCAAAGGCGCTTGTGGCTCGCCGACAGGAACGGGGCCCAATTTCAAGCACCACCGATTTGGCCCAGCTCGTGGCTGACACGGTCAAAACCCGCGAGCCGGGCCAGAACCCTGCAACGCGGACATTTCAGGCTTTTCGGATTTTCATCAATGCCGAACTTGAAGAGCTCCAACAGGCGCTAGAGGGCTGCTTGCGGGTGCTTGCGCCCGGGGGGCGCTTGGTGGTCATCAGTTTCCACTCTCTGGAAGACCGGATCGTCAAGCAGTTCATGTCCAAGCACGCCAAAGAGGTGGTGGATCGTCGCGTGCCGTTTGCTGAGCCCGTCAAGATGCGATTGAACTTGTGTGGTCGTCGCCGCCCCAGCGAGACTGAGGTGCGCGGCAACCCACGCGCACGCAGTGCCATCATGCGAATGGCCGAGCGTACCGAGGTGCCCGCATGATGCGCTTGAACATGTTCTTGTTGGTGGCCGCGGTGGGCAGTGCCCTGTTGTTAGTGCACAGCCACTATGAATCAAGACGCTTGTTCATGGCGCTGGAGTCAGCCCGCAAGGAAAGTCACCGCATTGAGCTGGATCTGGATCGCATGGAGGTGGAGCGCCGCGCACAAACCACGCCCTTGCGTGTGGAGAAAATTGCCCGTGTGCAGCTGCAGATGCGCAATGTCTCTCCTGCCATCACCCAGTACGTGACCGCAACGGGTGCTGCCAATTCAGCCGTCGCAGCGCAAGACTCAGGTGCAGAGTCTAAACAGGGTGGTACGCCATGAGTCGGGCCCACAGTCGCAGCGTGCAGTTGACTGCCAGCCCATTGCTGGCCAGCAAAACACCCGTATGGCGCAGTAAATTGATTGTGGCTGCGATGGCCTTGGGCTTCACCGGGCTGGTGGGGCGAGCCGCGCATGTGCAGGTCATTGACAACGACTTCTTCATCCGTCAGGGCGAGGTGCGATTTGCAAGAACCTTGACATTGCCGGCCAATCGGGGGCGTGTGCTGGACCGCAACGGTGTGCTGTTGGCCTCCAGCGTGCCAGCACCCAGCATCTGGGCCAACCCGGAGGATTTGGAGCGCGATCCGGTCAAATTGCGTCAGTTGGCCAAGTTGCTGGACATGGCACCGGCCGAGTTGGAAGCCAAGCTCAAGAACGAGGAAAAAACCTTTGTCTGGCTGCGCCGTCAAATGGATGAATCCGTTGTGAAGGACATCCGTGCCCTGAACATCAAAGGGGTCTATGACATCAAGGAATACAAGCGCCTTTACCCGGAGGGTGAGGCTGCAGCGCACATCGTGGGCTTCACCAATGTCGAGGACAAAGGCCAGGAAGGCGTTGAGCTGATCTTCCAAAAGCAGTTGGCCGGTCAGGCGGGTTCTCGCCGGGTGATCAAGGACCGTTTGGGCCGAGTGGTCGAAGTGGTGGGTGAGACCGTGCCACCGGTGGATGGACAAGATCTGCAACTGAGCATTGACAGCAAAGTTCAGTTTTATGCATACCAGACGTTGCGCGATGCTGTGGCTCAGCACAAGGCCAAGGCGGGCAGTGTGGTGGTGCTGGACGCTCAGAGCGGTGAAATTCTGGCTTTGGCCAACTACCCGAGTTATTCCCCCGACAAGCGGGTCAATCTGACGGGTGAGCAGTTGCGCAACCGGGCCTTGACCGACAGCTTTGAGCCTGGCTCCACTATGAAACCCTTCACCGTGGCCTTGGCGTTGCAGCAGGGGCTGGTCAAGCCCGAAACCCCCATTCAGACTGCGCCGGGCCGGATCAACATCACCGGCTCCACCATCTCCGATGTACACCCCTATGGGGTTCTGACGGTCAATGAGGTCATCCAGAAGTCCAGCAACGTGGGCACCGTCAAGATGGCCATGCAGTTGCAGCCCCGCGAGATGTGGGAGATGTTCGCCGATTTGGGCTTTGGTCAAAAACCTCAGTTACCGTTTCCCGGAGTGGTCAGTGGTCGCCTGCGGCCCTACAAAACCTGGCGTCCGGTTGAGCAAGCCACCATGAGTTATGGCTATGGTGTCTCCAGCAGTTTGTTTCAGGTGGCACGCGCCTACACCGTCTTTGCCAGAGACGGTGAAATCGTGCCGGCCACACTCATGAAAACCAACCAGCCAGTGGTAGGCACGCGGGTGTTCAGCCCGGAGCATGCCAAAGCGATGCGTAAGATGCTGCAAATGGCTTCAGGGCCCGGCGGCACCGGTCAGAAAGCCCAGACCATGGGCTATTCGGTCGGTGGCAAATCAGGAACCGCACGCAAGCAAGAGGGCAAGGGATACGCCAGCAAAAAATACCGTGGTTTTTTCGTGGGCATTGCCCCCATTGATCAGCCGCGGATCGTGGTGGCCGTGATGATCGACGAACCCTCGAACGGTGTTTATTACGGCGGCGCTGTGGCAGCTCCGGTGTTCAGTCAGACGGTGCAGCAAACACTGCGTTTGATGGGGGTGCAGCCCGACATGGCGGTCAAACCGCAGATTGTGGCCAAGACGGTTGAGGAGTCGTTTTGATGCAGACCCTGCACAGCGCTTCACAGGCGGTTTCGTGGCTGCGCTCACGGGTGACGGGTGAGCTGCGCACCGACAGCCGCTTGGTGCAGCAGGGCGATGCCTTCATTGCCTGGCCGGGCGCAGCAACCGACGGACGTCGCTACCTCGGGCAAGCCCTGACCCAAGGCGCCAGCGCCTGTCTGATCGAGGAGCAAGGCCATGCGCCTTGGCTGACGTCTTTGGACATCGCTGCCTGGTGCGACAAATTGGCTTGCATGCCTGAGCTCAAGGCGCAAACAGGTGGGCTGGCGGATGTGTATTACAGGAAGCCCAGCCAAGCCTTGCAGGTTCTGGCTGTAACGGGCACCAACGGCAAGACCTCGACCACTTGGTGGTTGGCGCAAGCTCTGTCTTCGCCCGAGTTGGCGCAAAAATGTGGACTGATCGGGACTTTGGGTGTGGGGTGTGTGCCTGATCTGGTGTCGACCGGCATGACCACGCCTGATCCGGTCTTTCTGCAGCAACAATTCCGAGCCATGGCCGATGCGGGCTTGACGCACTGCGCCATTGAGGCGTCCTCGATCGGTTTGGCAGAACACCGCCTCAGTGGCACCCAGATTCGTGTGGCGGTTTTCACCAATTTCACGCAAGACCACCTGGACTACCACGGTGACATGGACCGCTATTGGTTAGCCAAGTCTGCGCTGTTCAACTGGCCTGGTTTGCATGCCGCCGTGATCAATACCGACGACGCCCAGGGTGAGCGCCTGGCCCGGCAGTTGCAGGGTGGCCCGCTGGATCTCTGGACCTGCTCGCGGCGTGGCGCAGCACGCTTGCAAGCCCGCGCTCTGCCCAGTGGCGACGGTCTGGCTTTTGATGTGATCGAAGACGGCCAGGTTCAGACACTGCGCACCGGCTTGATCGGCGACTACAACATTGACAACCTGCTGGGCGTCATGGGGAGTTTGCGTGCATTGGGCGTCGATCTGGCAACGGCCGTCAAGGCTTGTGCGCACTTGACGCCAGTGCCCGGACGCATGCAGCGCGTACAGGCCGGTGCGAGTGATCAGGACTTGCCTCTGGTTGTGGTCGATTACGCACACACACCAGATGCCGTCGCACAGGCCTTGATGTCTTTGCGTTCGCTGGCGGCATTGCGCGGCGGCCGATTGTGGTGTCTGCTCGGCTGCGGCGGTGACCGCGATGCCAACAAGCGCCCCTTGATGGCTGCGGCTGCCGAGGCTGCTGCTGACCATGTGGTGTTGACCAGCGACAACCCCCGCTCTGAATCGCCGCAAGCCATTGTGGCGGCCATGGTGAAGGGGCTTCAGCGACCCCAACAGGTTCGAGTGCAGTTGGACCGTGCCTTGGCCATTTCAGAGGTTCTGAGCCAAGCGGCAGCCCGAGATGTGGTTTTGCTCGCTGGCAAAGGTCACGAGTCGGAACAAGAAATCATGGGCGTTCGGCACCCATTTTCAGACCTTGATCACGCCCGCATGGCCTTGCAACTGCGCCTGCCGCAGCATCAGGAGGCGTCGGCATGAGCAAAATCCATGTCCCCATGAACCTGAAGCTGGCATTGGCTCTGCCTTGGTTGAACAAGGCTCGTGGTGTCAACATCCAGTCCGTGGTGGTGGATCGGGTGCACACCGACAGCCGCAGCTTGCGCCCGGGCGATCTCTTTGTGGCATTGCGCGGTGAGCGGTTTGATGGCAACCAGTTCATGGCCCAGGCCAAGGCATTGGGGGCCGTGGCTGTGGTGTGCGAAGTTTCAGGCGAACCCGATGCCTTGGCCCATGGTTTGCCCGCTGTGGTGGTGCCTGATGCCCGCGTGGCGCTGGGCGAATTGGCAGCAGGCTGGCGCGCACAGTTTGAGCTGCCCTTGATTGCCGTTACCGGTAGCAACGGCAAAACCACCGTGACACAAATGATCGCGGCGATTTTGCGCGTTCTGGCCGGGGAGCATGCCTTGTCGACGCAAGGCAATCTGAACAACGACATTGGCGTGCCGCTGACCTTGCTCAATTTACGCGCCCATCACCGCATCGCCGTGGTCGAGTTGGGCATGAACCACCCTGGCGAAATCGCCTATTTGGCCCGTATGGCCCAGCCCACTGTGGCCTTGGTCAACAACGCGCAGCGTGAGCATCAGGAGTTCATGGGCACGGTGGAGGCGGTGGCCCTGGAAAACGGCGCAGCGCTGGAGGCCTTGCCCAGCCATGGGGTAGCGGTTTACCCCTCGGACGATACCTACACCGCCATCTGGCAAGCACAGTCCGGCCCACGACCTCAGCGTACCTTCGCCATGGGCCATGCCGAAGTACCGAGCGATGTTCGGGCGGCTGTGGTGGTTTGGCAATCGGGGGCTTGGCATTTCACTCTGAAGGCGGCGGAGGGAACGGCACCGGTTCGCTTGCACATTGCGGGGCGCCACAATCTCAAAAATGCTTTGGCCGCCAGTGCGTGTGCTTTGGCGGCAGGGGTCAGTTTGGCGGCTGTTGCACAGGGCCTGCAGGCGTTCGAGCCCGTCAAGGGGCGCTCGCGCGCCATGGTGGTGCACAGCGCAACAGGGCAGATCACCGTGGTGGACGACACCTACAACGCCAACCCCGACTCGGTGCGTGCGGCCATCGATGTGCTGACCGAGTTGCCCTCGCCACGATTGCTGGTCCTCGGCGACATGGGCGAGGTGGGCAATCAAGGCCCCCAATTCCATGCTGAGGTAGGAGCCTATGCCGCCGAATGTGGCATTGAGGCGGTCTACACACTGGGTGATTTGTGCCAGTTTGCGGGGCAGGCGTTCGGTGATGCCCGTCACTTCGCAAACATGGACAGCCTGTTGGCGGCGGTGCAACAAAGCGCTGCGCAATTTCTGAGCATCGTCGTCAAAGGCTCGCGTTTCATGAAGATGGAGCGCGTGATCGAAGCTTTGCAGGCCATGGACGGGGCGGGCTCCGATGCGCATCACAACAAAAAAGGGGAGGCCCATGCTGCTTAGCCTGGCCCAATGGTTGCAAAGTTTGTCACCAGACTGGGGATTTTTGCGCGTCTTTCAATACATCACCTTTCGCGCCGTGATGGCGGCAATGACCGCTTTGCTGATTGGTTTGGCTGCTGGTCCTTGGGTCATTCGACGGTTGACATCGCTCAAAATTGGTCAGCCCATTCGCGGCTATGGCATGGCTTCGCATATGGCCAAAAGCGGCACACCGACCATGGGTGGTGTGCTGATCCTGTTGTCGATCGCCATTTCGACGCTTTTGTGGTTTGACTTGTCCAACCGGTTTGTCTGGATCGTGCTGATTGTGACCCTGGGCTTTGGTGCCATTGGCTGGGTAGACGACTGGCGCAAAGTGGTCAACAAGGACCCCGAAGGCATGCGCTCGCGCGAAAAGTACTTCTGGCAATCGGTCATCGGATTGGTGGCAGCGCTGTATTTGGTGTTCAGCATTTCCGAAAGTTCCAATGAGCGGGTGATGGACTTGTTCGTGCAATGGGTCATGTCCGGTTTTGATGTGAGATTGCCCCCCAATGCAGCTTTGCAAGTGCCCTTCTTCAAGGAAATCAGCTACCCCCTCGGTATTCTGGGGTTTGTGATTCTGACTTACCTGGTGATCGTTGGATCGAGCAATGCCGTGAACTTGACCGATGGTCTCGATGGCTTGGCGATCATGCCAGTGGTGATGGTGGGGTCCGCTCTGGGCGTGTTTGCGTATGTGACCGGCAGTTCCGTCTTTTCCAAATACCTCTTCTTTCCACACATACCGGGTTCTGGAGAATTACTGATTTTCTGTGCTGCCCTCGCTGGCGCAGGTTTGGCCTTTTTGTGGTTCAACACCCACCCTGCCCAAGTCTTCATGGGTGATGTGGGGGCGCTGGCTTTGGGGGCTGCGTTGGGCACCATCGCTGTCATCGTGCGACAGGAGATTGTGCTGGCCATCATGGGAGGTATCTTTGTGGTGGAGGCCTTGTCGGTCATGGCGCAAGTGACTTACTTCAAGTACACCAAGAAAAAATACGGTGAAGGGCGTCGGATTCTGAAAATGGCACCCTTGCACCACCATTTTGAAAAGAGCGGCTGGAAGGAAACGCAAGTCGTTGTGCGTTTCTGGATCATCACCATGCTGCTGTGCCTGGTCGGCTTATCGACCCTGAAGCTGAGGTAAGCATGCAGCTTCACGGTCAACACGTTTTGATTCTCGGTTTGGGTACCACGGGCCTGGCGATGGCCCGCTGGTGCGCGCAAGCCGGGGCCGACGTGACGGTGGCCGACACGCGTGATACCCCGCCGCAGTTGACCACTTTGCAGGCTGAGTGGCCTGCAGTGCGTTTTGTGCCGGGTCCTTTGGTGGCCAGTCTGGTCGAAGGCAGTTCGGTGCGCGCCGTGTTTCGCAGTCCCGGCCTGGCCCCCGAAGTGGTGGCTCCGGTGGTGGATGCCGCCCGTGCCATGGGCTTGTGGCAAGGCGGCGAGCTGAGCCTGTTTGCCGCTTGCATGCAGGACCTCAAAGAACGCTTTGGCTACGCCCCTGAAGTGCTGGCAATCACCGGCACCAACGGCAAGACCACGGTGACCTCGCTCACCGGACAGTTGGTAGCGCGCGCGGGCAAGACCGTCAAAGTGGCGGGTAACATCGGTCCCACGCTGCTCGACACACTGAGTGAAGCCATGACACAAGCCCAGGAACAGGTGGCGCGTGAAGAAGCCAGGCAGGAACTGGCAGAGCGGGTGACCGAAAAGGAAAATGCTGAACAACCGGTTGCGGAACCGGCAGGTGCTGCTGTCCGAGCGACACCCGCAGACCAGGCCGCTGATGCATCGCTCAGCGAAGACACGAAAGATACACCTGTTGATGGGTTGGACGATCAAGACGGGCCGATGTGGCTTGCCCCTGTTGCCCCTGTGGCGGTCCATCCCATGGCGCAGGCTTTGCCGCAAGTGTGGGTACTGGAGTTATCAAGCTTTCAGCTTGACAGCAGCGAGGGTTTTGAGCCAACAGCGGCCACGGTGCTCAACATTTCGCAAGATCACCTCGACTGGCACGGCACGATGGCCGCCTATGTTGCGGCCAAAGCCCGCATTTTTGGTGCACAAGCCTTGATGGTGCTCAACCGTGAAGACCCATTGGTCATGGCCATGCGACCCGAGCCGGTGCGCATCAAGCTGCAAAAGCCGGTGGAGCGTGCCTGCACCTTGTTTGGCGGCGACATGCCACAGCGTCCGGGTGACTTCGGCATCGAGGTCATGAATGGCATGACCTGGCTGGTGCGCGCACTGGAAGCCGACGAGACAAGACGTCGCCGCAAGACCGAGGATGAAGAGCTTCATATTCAACGCCTGATGCCTGCCGATGCCTTGCGCATTCGTGGTCGTCACAACGCAGTCAATGCTTTGGCCGCATTGGCTCTGGCCAGCAATGCTGGATGTGCCTTGGGACCCATGTTGTATGGCTTGCGCGAGTACCGGGGTGAGCCCCATCGGGTAGAGCCGGTGGCCATCATTCATGGGGTTGAATTTTTTGACGACAGCAAGGGCACCAATGTCGGTGCAACGGTCGCTGCCCTCAAGGGTTTGGGAGAAGAGCGACGCGTGGTCTTGATCATGGGGGGAGAAGGCAAAGGACAGGATTTCACACCACTGGCCGAACCTGTGTCCCGTTATGCCCGTGCCGTGGTTTTGATCGGACGGGATGCGCCGCTCATCCAGGCAGTATTGCAGGACCAAGGAGTTCCGCTGTGTGACGCGCCCGACATGCACACGGCAGTGGCCATGGCGGCCGACAAAGCCCAAAACGGAGATGCCGTGTTGATGTCACCCGCCTGTGCGAGCTTCGACATGTTTGACCACTATGTTCACCGGGCGGAAGTGTTTGTGCAGGCAGTGTCCAGCCTGGCCGAGGCAGCAGGTGTGGCCATGGAGGGTGGGCTGTGAGCGAAGCCATGACCTTCACCCAACGGTTGCAGGCCGCACTTGCCCGCTTGGGTGGACTGTTGACAGGCGGCGTCTGGGGTGGACAGGCCGCAACCCAGCAAGGGCTGCCAGTCAATCTGGGAGGCTATGACAGGGCCAGTAGGGCACGCGGTCAGACTGTGCGCTTGATGGGGCTGGACCAGATTTTGGTTTGTGTGGTGGTGGCATTGGTGCTCTGGGGCATGGTCATGGTGTATTCGGCTTCGATTGCCATGCCTGACAATCCGCGTTTTTCCCGCTACACGCAAACACATTTTCTGCTTCGCCACGTGATGGCCATCACGGTCGGCTGCGTCATGGCCTTGCTGGCTTTCCAGGTGCCCATGGAGACATGGGAAAAAATGGCCCGCCCCTTATTCGTATTGTCTCTGGTGCTGTTGGCCTTGGTTCTGCTGCCCTTCATAGGCAAGGGTGTCAATGGTGCCCGGCGATGGATTTCCTTGGGTGTGATGAATTTTCAGCCATCGGAATTAGCCAAATTCGCCACCATCATTTATGCGGCCAATTACATGGTGCGCAAGATGGAGGTGAAGGAAAACTTCATCAAAGCCGTTTGGCCCATGGGCGCGGCGGTGGGTCTGGCCGGGGTGTTTTTGCTGGCCGAGCCCGATATGGGAGCCTTTTTGGTCATTGCCATCATCGCCATGGGCATCTTGTTTTTGGGGGGTGTCAACGCCAGGATGTTCTTTCTCATCCTGGGCATCTTGATCTTGGCATTCGTGATCATGATTGCCGAGTCACCCTGGCGCCGCGAACGCATCTTTGCCTACCTCGATCCCTTCAGTGCCGAGCATGCCCTGGGCAAAGGTTACCAATTGACACACTCGCTGATCGCGATTGGGCGGGGTGAGGTGTGGGGTGTCGGATTGGGCGGCAGCGTCGAAAAACTCCATTGGCTGCCAGAAGCGCACACTGATTTCTTGCTGGCCGTGATCGGTGAAGAATTTGGTTTGATCGGTCTGTCATTGGTGATTTTCATGTTCCTCTGGCTCAGCCGCCGCATCATGGTGATCGGGCGTCAGGCCATTGCTTTGGAAAAGGTGTTTTCTGGTTTGGTGGCCCAGGGAGTGGGCATCTGGATCGGATTCCAGGCTTTCATCAACATGGGTGTCAACCTGGGGGCACTGCCCACCAAGGGGCTGACCTTGCCATTCATGAGCTATGGCGGATCTGCACTGATGATGAACCTGATTGCCGTGGCGGTGGTGCTGCGCATCGACGCAGAAAACAAACAAATGATGCGGGGAGGGCGGCCATGACGGACACGCGCAAAACCGCTTTGGTGATGGCCGGTGGCACAGGCGGGCACATTTTTCCGGGCTTGGCCGTGGCCGAAGCCTTGCGCGAAGCCGGCTGGCGCGTGCATTGGCTGGGCGCACCAGACAGCATGGAAAGTCAGTTGGTGCCGCCGCGCGGTTTCGCCTTCGAGCCAGTGGCATTTGGCGGTGTGCGAGGCAAAGGCATTCAGACCCTGGCGCTGCTGCCGCTGCGCTTGCTGCGCGCTTTTTGGCAAAGCCTGCAGGTGGTTCGCCGCGTCAAGCCCGATGTGGTGCTGGGCCTGGGCGGTTACATCACTTTCCCAGGCGGCATGATGGCCAGCCTGTGGAGCAAGCCTTTGGTGCTGCACGAGCAAAACTCGGTGGCCGGCCTGGCCAACAAGGTGCTGGCGCAACTGGCCGACCGGGTGTTCACCGCATTCCCCGGCGTCTTCAAAACCGGGCAATGGGTGGGTAACCCCCTTCGCCGCGCATTCACTGAACAAGCCACGCCCGCTGAACGCTTTGCCGGCCGCAGTGGTCCCTTGCGCGTGTTGGTGGTGGGTGGCAGCTTGGGCGCCAAGGCCTTGAACGACATCGTGCCCCAAGCTTTGGCCTTGATGCCTGAGAGCACACGCCCGCAGGTGATCCACCAAAGCGGGGCCAAGCAAATTGAGGCGCTTCGGGCCAACTACGCGAATGCTGGCGTGCAGGCCGAATTGACTCCGTTCATCGACGATACGGCCAGCGCCTTCGCACAGGCCGACCTGGTGATCTGCCGCGCTGGTGCCAGCACCGTGACCGAGCTGGCGTCGGTGGGCGTGGCGGCCTTGTACGTGCCGTTTCCGTTTGCGGTGGACGACCACCAAACCACCAATGCGCAGTTTTTGGTGGCCTCGGGTGGTGGCTGGCTGGTGCCTCAGGCCGAGTTGACCGCGCAGAACCTGGCCGAGCGCCTGACGGCCTTGAGCCGCGACACCTTGCTGGACGTGGCGCAAAAAGCCCACGCACAGAAAAAAACAAATGCAACCAAGGAGGTTGTAATGGCTTGTGAGGAGTTGGCGGCATGAAACATGCCATCCGAAAAATTCATTTCATCGGCGTGGGCGGCTCGGGCATGAGCGGCATTGCCGAAGTGTTGCTCAATTTGGGTTACCAGATTTCAGGCTCCGATTTGTCCGACAGCGCCACGTTGCAGCGTCTGGCGGCTTTGGGCATTCACACGCATGTGGGCCACAGCGCTAAAAACGTCCAAGACGCCGATGCCGTGGTCACATCGACCGCCGTGAAAGCCGACAACCCCGAGGTGCTGGCCGCACGTGCGCGCCACATCCCCATCGTGCCGCGGGCTGTGATGCTGGCTGAGCTGATGCGCATGAAGCAGGGTGTGGCCATCGCGGGCACGCACGGCAAAACCACCACCACCAGCCTGGTGGCCAGTGTGTTGGCCGAGGCCGGGCTGGACCCGACCTTCGTGATTGGCGGGCGCTTGAACAGCGCGGGTGCCAATGCCAAGCTGGGCACGGGTGAGTACATCGTGGTCGAAGCCGATGAATCCGATGCTTCTTTCTTGAACCTGTTGCCCGTGATGGCGGTGGTGACCAACATCGACGCCGACCACATGGAAACCTATGGTCACGACCTGGCCAAGCTCAAGGCCGCCTTTGTCGAGTTTTTGCACCGCATGCCTTTTTACGGCACGGCCATTGTGTGCTCGGATGATTCTGGCGTGCAGTCCATCGTGGACAACATCGCTCGCCCTGTGACCACTTATGGCCTGAACGAGGGTGCGCAAGTGCGTGCGATGGATGTGCGTGCCCAAAACGGTCAAATGCACTTCACGGTGCAAAGGCGCAATGGCGTGAGTTTGCCGGACCTGCCCATCGTGCTCAATTTGCCCGGCGTGCACAACGTCCTCAATGCGCTTGCCGCCATTTCAGTGGCGGTCGAGCTGGGTGTGGACGATGCTGCGGTGCAACGCGCACTGGCCCAGTTCAAGGGCGTGGGTCGACGATTCCAGCGTTATGGCGATGTGGCCACGGCCGACGGCCAAGGGCGCTTCACCGTCATCGACGATTACGGGCACCACCCGGTCGAGATGGCCGCCACATTGGCTGCAGCACGCGGTGCTTTCCCGGGCCGCCGTTTGGTGCTGGCTTTTCAGCCGCACCGCTACAGCCGCACGCGGGACTGCTTTGAAGACTTTGTCAAAGTCATCAGTCAAGGTTGCGACAGCGTATTGCTTTGCGAGGTTTATGCAGCAGGCGAAGCCCCGATTGTGGCGGCAGACGGTCGTTCATTGGCCAGAGCCCTGCGTGTGGCGGGCAAGCTTGAGCCCGTGTTCGTGGATCAGATTGCCGAGATGCCCCGGCTGGTGATGGACAATGCCCGCGATGGAGACGTGCTCATTTGCATGGGGGCTGGCTCGATCGGTGCCACGCCAGCGCAGGTGGTGGCTTTGGCCGGTGCTGTGCAAACTCGGGAGGTCGCAGCATGAGTGATGCAAGGGTGCAATCCTGGGCTTCTTTGGGCAAGGTGGCCGTCTTGATGGGGGGGCGCTCGGCTGAACGTGAGGTCTCACTCATGTCGGGCCAGGGTGTGCTCAAAGCCTTGCTCGACAGCGGTGTGGATGCCCATGCGTTTGACCCGGCCCAGCGCGATGTGATGGCGCTTCGGCAAGAAGGATTTGAACGTTGTTTCATTGCTTTGCACGGACGCTTTGGTGAAGATGGCACTGTTCAAGGCGCTTTGGAGTTGATGGGCATTCCTTACACAGGATCGGGTGTGATGGCCTCCAGCATGGCCATGGACAAAGTCATGACCAAACGCGTCTGGCAGGCCGAGGGATTGCCCACGCCGCGCTACGTGCTGGTTCAGCCGGTGCAAATCGATACTCTTTGTGCCGACACCCTGATACGTCAATTGGGTTTGCCCTTGATCGTCAAGCCAGCACGCGAGGGGTCCTCGATTGGTGTGAGCAAGGTCAGGCATGCCTCAGAGTTACCGGCTGCACTGCGCGCCGCCGCAGCCTGCGACAGTGACATCCTGTGCGAGGAATGCATTGAAGGTGATGAGGTGACTTGCCCTGTTTTGGGCAGCGGCCCGCTGGCCCATGCCCTGCCCATGATCCGGATCGTTGCACCTGACGGTAACTACGACTACCAGAATAAGTATTTCAGCGACGACACCCAATATCTGGTGCCATGCGGACTGCCTGAAGCAGAAATGCATGCGATCAATGACCTGGTCATTCAGGCTTACCGTGTATTGGGTTGCAGGGGATGGGGGCGCATTGATGTGATGATCGATGGCGCAACACGGAAGCCCTATTTGCTGGAAATCAACACATCTCCCGGCATGACGGGCCACTCTCTTGTGCCAATGTCTGCACGTGCAGCAGGTATTTCCTATGAATCGCTGTGTTGTCAGTTGTTGGCCGATGCCAGCCTGGATGACAAGGGAGGCAAACGGTGACCAAAAGCCTGCCTTTGCCCATGGATGTCCGACTCATGAACTTTGGCGCTGCAGTGCTGATGCTGGTGTTCGTGTTGTTGGTTTTGGGCGGGGCAGCTTCGTGGTTGTTGCGGCACCAGGCGTTTGCCATTCGGTCCATCACGGTTCAGGGCGAGGTGGTACGCAGCCACGCAGCGAGTTTTCGTCACCATGTGATGCCGCAACTGAGCGGGAATTTTTTCACCATCAATCTGGCGCACGCCAAAAAGGGGTTTGAATCCGTGCCTTGGGTGCGTGAGGCGGTGGTGCACCGTGTATTTCCGGGTCAACTTCGCACGGTGATCGCAGAGCACGAGCCATTCGCCACTTGGGGGGAAGAGGGCGGCTACTTGATGGTCAATCAGCAAGGACAAGTGTTTGAGGCGCCCATGGAAGAGGTGGACATCGAAAAATTGCCGCGCATGTTGGGGCCAGAAGGCAGCGCGCCCATGGTCACGCGCATGTATCGCGTCATGCAACCCTTGCTCGAGACGCTCGACTTCAACATTGAAAAAATCGAGCTCACCGCCAGAGGAAGTTGGCGAGTCTGGACCACAAGTGGAGCCCAAATTGAGCTGGGTCGGGGCACCGAAAGCGAATTGGTGGAACG
The DNA here is from genome assembly GCF_023910625.1 of Limnohabitans sp. NCBI lineage: Bacteria > Pseudomonadati > Pseudomonadota > Betaproteobacteria > Burkholderiales > Comamonadaceae > Limnohabitans > Limnohabitans sp. The sequence continues at coordinate 484,866 of NZ_JAAVVW010000002.1, read as the reverse complement.
CACCCAATTGCTTCTGAAGACGCTGCCCCAGGTGAGCGCACGTTACAAAAGGACGCCGATGGCATTGCTGGGTGCTGACATGAGACACAAGGACGGTTATGCCTTGCGTTTGAGAGGGGTGAGCACCCTGGACGACAACGATAAAAAAAATCCGGATGGGTCAAAACAGTGAAATTCAACGGAAAAGGTGGTTGACATGGCAAAAGAATACAAAGATCTGGTCATTGGCCTGGACATCGGCACCTCCAAGGTGATGGCGGTGGTGGCCGAGGTCATGCCCGATGGCGAACTCAAGATCGCAGGTCTTGGAATTGCCCCGGGCAATGGTCTCAAGCGGGGTGTGGTGGTGAACATCGATGCCACCGTGCAAAGCATTCAACAAGCCTTGAAAGAGGCGGAGTTGATGGCCGACTGCAAAATCACCCGGGTTAACTGCGGTATCACAGGCAGTCACATACGCGGCATCAACTCCAGTGGCATGGTGGCCATCAAGGACAAGGAAGTGGCCCAAGCCGATCTGGCCAGGGTGATGGAAACGGCCAGGGCGATCAATATATCCAGTGATCAACGCCTGCTGCTGGTGGCACCGCAAGAATTTGTCATCGACGGACAAGAAGTCAAGGAACCCATTGGCATGAGCGGCATGCGTCTCGAAGCCAAAGTGCACATCGTCACGGGCGCACAAAGTGCGGCAGAAAACATCATCAAATGTGTCCGCCGCTGCGGACTTGAAGTTGATCAGTTGCTGCTCAATCCGCAATCATCCAGCTTGGCCGTGCTGTCAGAAGACGAGCGTGAACTGGGCGTTGTGTGTGTGGACATTGGCGCCGGAACCACCGATGTGGCCATCTTTGCCAACGGTTCGATTCGGCACACGGCAGTGATTCCGATCGCGGGGGACCTGATCACCAGCGACATTGCCATGGCCTTGCGCACCCCCACCAAGGATGCCGAAGACATCAAAGTCGAAAGCGGTTATGCCAAGCAGTTGCTGGCAGACGCGGATGCTCAAGTGGAAGTGCCGGGGCTGGGCGACCGGGGGCCTCGCATGCTCAGCCGCCAGGCCTTGGCGGGCGTGATCGAGCCGCGCATCGAAGAAATATTCTCACTCGTCCAACAAGTGATTCGGGAGTCGGGTTACGAAGAGGTGTTGTCTTCGGGCATTGTCTTGACCGGTGGCAGTGCGGTGATGCCCGGCATGATTGAGTTGGGTGAAGACATCTTCCTCAAACCCGTACGACGAGGCTTGCCCAAATATTCGGGTGGCTTGGCCGACATGGTGAGCCAGCCCCGTGCGGCCACCGTCATGGGCTTGCTGGAAGAAGCCCGTCTGGCGCGTCTGCGTGGCTACAAGGTGACCCAAAAGAAGAGTCCGGTGAACAACGCTTTTGGACGATTCAAAGACTTCATTGTGGGGACTTTCTGATGCGCTGGAACCCTGCATTTGCGATTCGGGGCAGCCCGATCTGGTCAAGGCCATGTCGATGTTGACAGGCCTGGACCCCGCGCATTGATTTCAACAACACGTTTACAAATTCAGGCAACTGCAGATTTTTAGGAGAACACCATGACCATTGAAATGATCCAAACCGAAGAATTCAACCAAGGCACCCAAATCAAGGTGATTGGCGTGGGCGGCGGTGGCGGCAACGCCGTGGAGCACATGATCAAGCGCGAAGTTCAAGGCGTTGAATTCATCTGCGCTAACACCGATGCACAAGCACTGGCACTCAGCACAGCACACCGAATTGTGCAATTGGGAGTGACTGGCCTGGGCGCTGGAAGCATGCCCGAGAAAGGGCGCGAAGCTGCCGAAGCAGCCGAAGACGATATCCGCGCGGCGATCGAAGGCGCGCACATGTTGTTCATCACCGCCGGCATGGGGGGGGGCACCGGTACAGGTGCGGCCCCCGTGATAGCCAAAGTTGCCAAAGACATGGGCATCCTCACTGTCGGCGTGGTCACCAAGCCTTTCGACTTTGAGGGCAAGCGACGCATGGCCAATGCCGACGATGGCATGCGAGAGCTTGAGGCCAACGTCGACTCCCTGATCGTGGTGTTGAATGAGAAATTGATGGAGCTGCCAGGTGGCGAAGACATGAGCCAGGACGAGGCGTTCTCGCATGCCAATGATGTGCTGAAAAACGCTGTCGGCGGCATTGCCGAAATCATCAACGTACCGGGCAATGTGAACGCCGACTTTGAAGACGTTCGCACCGTCATGGGTGAACGTGGCAAAGCCATGATGGGCACAGCCGTAGCCAGCGGCCCTGACCGTGCACGAATTGCTGCCGAGCAGGCTGTGGCCTGTCCTTTGCTTGAAGGCGTTGACCTCAAAGGCGCCCGGGGTGTTCTGGTCTTGATCAGCGCTGCCAAAGGGTCCCTGAAGTTGTCCGAATCCAGGCAAGCCATGAACACGATTCGTGACTGCGCGTCAGAAGAGGCGCATGTCATTTATGGAACCGCATATGACGATAGCCTGGAAGACCAGATTCGGGTGACCGTGGTTGCCACCGGCTTGGCCAAGGCGGGGGCCGCCCGTCCAGAACTCAAAGTGCTGCGACGCACCGGTACCGACAACATGCCCATCATGATGGATGGACGCGAAGCGACTTCAGCACCGTTGAACGCCAGTGCTTCACCCTTGGTCAACAACGGTGTGAACGTACCTGCCTACTGGCGCAGCAACCGCACCCATGCGGCTGCACGCGTGGATGGCATGGCCAATGCCGGTATGGACGATATCGACATTCCGGCCTTCTTGCGTAAGCAAGCCGACTGAACTGAACTGACCTGGGCCAGGCATGGAGTGTGATGGGCGTGAGCCTGTCACACCCCCGCCATTTAAAATGCAGGCATGCTTGCACAACGCACACTCAAAACCCTGACCCAAGCCGTTGGCGTGGGTTTGCACAGTGGCCAAAGGGTCGAGCTGACCTTCCGGCCTGCTGCGCCGGATACCGGAATTGTGTTTCGGCGGGTAGATTTGCCCGAACCAGTCGATATTCCCGTGCGGGCCCAATCGGTCACCGAGACCCGACTGGCTTCGACCATTTCAGCGGGACAGGCCAAGGTGTCCACCATCGAACACCTCATGTCGGCCTGTGCTGGCCTGGGCATCGACAACCTGTATATCGACATCACCGCCGAGGAAGTGCCGATCCTGGACGGGTCGGCTGCATCTTTTGTCTTCTTGCTGCAAAGTGCGGGTATCGTGGAGCAAGCCGTGCCCAAGCGTTTTTTGCGCGTACTCAAGACGGTCCAAGTCAGCGACGGCGAAGGCAGCAACATCAAGTGGGCCAAACTGGAGCCTTACCACGGGTACAAACTCAGTTTTGAAATCGACTTTCGTCACCCCGCCGTCGATTCAACCGGCCAGCAAGTGGCGTTTGACATGTCCGAGGGAATTTACTCTCGCGACATTGCCCGGGCCCGCACCTTCGGATTCACCAAAGATGTGGAAATGATGCGCGCCAATGGACTGGCCCTAGGTGGAGGACTGGACAATGCCATCGTGATGGACGACTACAAGGTGCTTAACGCCGATGGTTTGCGCTATGACGATGAGTTTGTCAAACACAAAATTCTGGATGCCATCGGCGACTTGTACATTGTGGGCAGTCCTATGTTGGCCGCTTACAGTGCTTTTCGGTCGGGCCATGCCATGAACAATGTCTTGTTGCGGGCACTGTTGAACCAGCCAGACGCCTACGAAATGGTCACCTTCGACAAGGCCAGTCAAGCGCCCAAAGGATTTGCTGCCCTGCAACCCGCCTGGTGAGCCGCTGGCGGGTTCCGGGCCAATGCCTGGCCTGAGTTTTGCTAGACCCGAGAGACCTTCTGGGGCCACAGCACACAGGCAATGGACGCCACCATCAAAGCCACCGCAGCCCAGTCTTGCCAGTGCAAGACCTCACCCAGCCACCATGCGCCACTGAAAACCCCGAGCACAGGAATCAGCATCACACTCAAGGTAGAGGCCACGGGCGGCAAGCTGCGCGCCAGATAAAACCAGGCAGCGTGAGCAAAGCCAAACACCAATACCGCATTGAAGACAATTGCAAACCAGTTGGCAGGCGAGGGGGGAGCCCATTGATCTGCTTCAAAAAACAAGGCCAGCACAGTCATCACAGCGGTGGTCATCAAAGTCATCCAAAACGAAATGGATAAGGTCGGCACAGGTATTCGGGTCCGACGAAGCAATTGGGTGCCCAGCGCCCAAGTGCTGGCCGCAGCCAAAGCCAACAGCACGCCTGTTGGGCGACCACTCAAATTCGCCAACTCATGCCACAACAGCAACACCACGCCCAAGCTGGCAGCAGCCACCCCAGACCATGAACGTTTGGCCAACTGATCCCCAAAAAACCAGGCACCCAGCAAAGCCGAAAACATGGGCATGGTGTAACCCAGAATGGCCGCGCGTCCGCTGGATAGAGCTTGCACCGCAATGATGATCAAGGCGTGCCAGATGAACATGTTGAACACCGCCAGCACCAGCAGTTCTCGCCAATGTGCACGCGGAATCCGAAACGGCACCTTCATGACCAGCAGCGCCAAGCCCAAAACAGGCGTGCCCAGCCAAAGGCACAGGCTGCGAAAAGTCAGCGGCGGAAAACCGGTCACACCGATTTTGAGAATGGGCCAATTGATGCCCCAGACCAAGGTGAGCAAGACCAAAATGGTCCATTGGCGTGAAGAAAGAGTTTGCATGGCGTGCATCTTAGTCGCCCCTTAAAATTGCAGCATGACCTTCCTTGACATGCTGCGCGCCGCCGAGCGCCAAAACGGCTCCATGCTTTGCGTGGGCCTGGACCCCGAACCCACCAAGTTCCCGGACCGCTACAAGGGCGACGCCAACAAAATCTACGACTTTTGCGCCGCCATTGTGGACGCCACGGCCGACCTGGTCAGCAGCTTCAAACCCCAAATTGCCTACTTTGCCGCGCACCGCGCCGAAGGCCAGCTCGAACGCCTGATGGAGCACATTCGCCGCGTGGCCCCGCATGTTCCGATCATTCTGGACGCCAAGCGCGGCGACATCGGCAGCACCGCCGAGCAATACGCCAAAGAAGCTTTTGAACGCTACGGCGCCGACGCCGTGACCCTCTCGCCCTTCATGGGCTGGGACTCGGTGGCCCCCTACCTCAAGTACGAAGGCAAAGGCGCATTCTTGCTGTGCCGCACCTCCAACCCCGGCGGCGACGATTTGCAAAACCAGCGCCTGTCCACGGTGGAGGGCCAGCCCCGCTTGTACGAGCATGTGGCCAAACTGGCCCAAGGCCCCTGGAACCTGAATGGCCAACTCGGTTTGGTGGTGGGTGCCACCTACCCGGCCGAGATCGAGCGCGTGCGCGAACTTGCACCCACCGTGCCCCTGTTGATCCCCGGTGTGGGTGCGCAAGGCGGAGACGCCGTGGCCACCGTCAAGGCCGGCTGGCGTGCCCATGCCGATGGCTCCAGCGCTGGGGCCATCATCGTCAACTCATCGCGTGCGGTGCTGTATGCATCGAGCGGGGAAGACTTTGAAGCCGCGGCGCGGCGCGTGGCCATGCAGACGCGGGACTTGCTTGAAGCGGCCAAGCCCCGATAAAGGAAACCTGCATGTACGAACATTTGGTCATCAAAGAGCAAGGCCGCCTGGTTGAAGTTCATTTGAACCGGCCCCAAGTTCGGCATGCCCTGTCTCGCGCCCTGATGCGCGAGATCACCGCCGTGGCCCGCGCCCTGAGTGAACGCACAGACATTGACGTGGTCATCCTGACGGGAGACATGCGGTGCTTTTCGGCGGGTGCTGATCTGAACGACGCTCAAGCCTGGGCCGACGACAGCTTGTCCACGGTGCAACGGCGCGACATTGCGGGCACGGGTTTTCGCATGTGCAAGGCCTGGGAAGAAATGCCGCAGATCACCATCGCCGCCATCGAAGGCTATGCGGTGGGCGGCGGGCTGGCGCTGTCCTTGGCCTGCGACTGGCGGGTGTTGGCGCAAGACGCCTTTGTGTCCTTGCCCGAAATCGCCTTGGGCATCCCTTTGACCTGGGGCACCATCCCCCGTTTGGTCAACCTGCTGGGCCCCGCCAAAGCCAAACGCCTGACCATCTTGTGCGAACGCATCGCTGCGCCCGAAGCCCTGAGCCTTGGACTGGTCGACTACGTCAGTGACAAAGGCCAAGCCTTGATCCGCGCACAAGCCCTGGCCGCGCAAACCCTGGCCCAACCCGCCGCCACCCTGCGCATGAGCAAAGAGTCGGTCAACGCGGCCGCCACAGCCCTGAACCACGCCACCTCGTACATGGCACACGACCAGATCGCGCTGGCCGCCTCCAGCCCCGAGTCACGCGCTGCGCGGGGTCAGGCTTTGCGCTGAAGCCTTCAAGCTTCAGTTGGGATTTTTTTCAATGAATTGACGCAGCGCAGCGTCAATGCGCGTTTGCCAGCCATCGCCGCTGGCTTTGAAATGCGCAATCACTTCCGGCGACAGCCTAATGCCAACCCGTACCTTGGTGACATCGGCTTTGGGCCGACCGCGTGGCGTTAACAAAGACTGCGCTCGTTCAGGGCTGAAAAGTTGGGTGAGTACTTCACTGGCGGGCCTTGCATTTGCCAAGTCTTCGGCTGTCCAGGCTGGATTGTCAGTGTCGGGTTTGTGTGGGTGGGTTTTGCGTTTGCTCATGGTGGTGTTCGTTGCGGGTTTCTGTAGGGCTGTTAAGGCAAAAGGTCATCTGAAATTTTTTTAATATGAAAATACACTCAAATGCCAATCGGCTTGGGCTTTACTCGGGAGCAGAAAATGAAAGCAGCGGTTTCATCAGGTGAACTCAAATCCATTCTTTTGTCGAAGCGAGCAAACCTTTACTACTTGGAATATTGCCGTGTCTTGTGTAATGGTGGGCGTGTGGAGTTCGTCACGGACGAAGGCAAGCAATCGCTTTATTGGAATATCCCCATTGCCAACACCACCACGGTGTTGCTCGGCAACGGCACATCCATCACGCAAGCGGCTATGCGCGAACTGGCCAAGGCGGGCGTACTGGTCGGGTTTTGCGGAGGCGGGGGCACGCCGCTGTTCAGTGCCAATGAAATGGATGTCGAAGTCGCTTGGTTTTCACCGCAAAGCGAGTACCGGCCCACCGAGTATTTGCAGCAGTGGGTGCGTTTTTGGTTTGACGATGCGTTGCGGCTGCAAGCTGCCAAAACGCTGCAAGCCATGCGACTGGCGCGCATACGGCAGCACTGGGCTAACTCCCGGCCATTGCGCGAGGCAGGGTTTCTGATTGACCCCATCGTTTTGGGCACGGCATTGGACGCTGCGCAGCACAGTGTTGACGCCGCCGCTGACACCAACCACCTCTTGGCTGCAGAAGCGCACTTGACCAAGCAGCTCTACAAAATGGCCGTAAACACCGTTGGCTATGGCGAATTCACACGCTCCAAGCGCGGCAGCGGCACCGACCCAGCCAACCGATTTTTGGACCACGGCAATTACTTGGCGTATGGATTGGCCGCCAGCGCGACCTGGGTTTTGGGCTTACCCCATGGCTTGGCTGTGCTGCATGGCAAAACGCGCCGAGGTGGTTTGGTGTTTGACGTGGCTGACCTGGTCAAAGACGCGCACATCCTGCCTCAGGCCTTTGTGTCCGCCATGCGTGGCGATGACGAAGCAGCCTTTCGACGCGCCTGCATCGAGCAGCTCACTCAGACCGAGGCGCTGGATTTCATGATCGACCAGCTCAAAGACATTGCGGTCACCGTCGGCAGGCTTGCACCATGAATATTTTGTTGGTCAGCCAATGCACCAAACGGGCGTTGACTGAAACGCGCCGCATTCTGGACCAGTTTGCCGAAAGACGAGGTGACCGCACTTGGCAAACGCCCATCACCCAGCAGGGCTTGGACACCTTGCGCATGTTGCTGCGCAAAACCGCCCGCAAAAACACCGCCGTAGCATGCCACTGGATACGCGGACAAAACCACAGCGAATTGCTCTGGGTCGTCGGTGATGCCAAACAGTTCAACGCCAACGGGGCCACACCCACCAACATGACCGAACGGAACATCTTGCGACAAGACGACGAAAACGATTGGCACACTGCACACGACATCCGCTTGCTGGCGGCCATGGCGGCGCTGTTTCATGACTTTGGCAAGGCCAATGACACATTTCAGGACAAGCTCAGAGGCCAAGGCAAATTGGCCGACCCTTATCGGCACGAATGGGTGTCATTGCGCTTATTTCAGGCCTTTGTAGGCGAAGACGCAGATGCTGTGTGGTTGCAACGATTGATTGATGGCGGAAACGAGGTCAATCCGCAATGGTTCGTCAACCTCTTTTCTGATGGCGTCAGTCCTGGCTCCCAAGCACCGCTTGAAGGTTTGTCGCCATTGGCGCAAGCGATTGGTTGGCTCGTCGTGAGCCACCATCGCTTGCCGACACCTGACTTGAAGCCCAAAGATCTGGTGGGCTTTAAGTTAAAGCGACTTGAAAAAATTGACCTCAGCTTGGAAGCCAGTTGGTGCGGTAGTCGAATCCAAGCCAGTGAAGACGATGATCCGAAAGCCCATCAAAAAGCCTTGATGGGCTGTTGGACTTTTAACGCCAAATTGCCACACCACAGCGCTGCATGGCGCAAGCGCGCTGCGACCTTGGCTCAGCGCATGCTGGAGCGATCCAGCCTGATGGACAAAGACAACAAATGGTTCAAAGAAAACCCGTATGCCATGCACATGGCACGCTTGACGCTCATTCTGGCGGATCACCACTTTTCCAGCATTGAGGGTGACCGCAAGCTCGGCGATCCCACGTACAAGGCCTACGCCAACACCGACCGCAACAAGGAGGGTAGTCGCTTGAAGCAGCGCCTGGACGAACATCTGATTGGTGTTGAAAAGGGCGCACACAGCATCGCCCTCAGCCTGCCCCAACTCGATGCCAGCTTGCCCCGCATTCACAATCACCGTGCCTTCAAGCAACGCAGTGGCAGCGCTCGATTCGCCTGGCAAGACAAAGCCTTCGACTTGGCCACTGCCTTGCAAGTCAGTAGCGAAAAACAAGGCTTCTTCGGTGTCAACATGGCATCCACCGGTTGCGGCAAAACACTGGCCAATGCCCGCATCATGTACGCCCTGGCGCATCCACAAAAAGGTGCACGCTTCACGGTGGCGCTGGGCTTGCGCACCCTCACATTGCAAACTGGCGATGCATTGCGTGAGCGCATGGGCTTAGGCTCTGACGAATTGGCTGTGATGGTGGGTGGTGGCGCGGTACGCGCACTGCACGAGCACAACAAACAGCAAAGCGCGGCAGCCAATGCAACAGAAAACACTTTAGAAAACGCGGGAAGCGAATCAGCCCACGACTTGCTGCCCAGCAACACCCATGTGCAATATGACAACACGCTCCACCCCGGACCATTGAGCGAATACTTGGGCGGCAACGATCCCAAAAAACAAGCTGCACAACAACTTCTGCACGCACCCGTGTTGGTCTGCACGGTTGACCACCTCATGCCCGCGTGCGAAGCCACACGCGGCGGGCACCACATCGTGCCCATGCTGCGGCTTCTTACGTCTGACTTGGTGCTTGACGAGCCCGACGACTTTGGCATCGAAGACCTGTATGCACTCACGCGACTGGTGCATTGGGCGGGTTTGCTGGGCAGTCGTGTGTTGCTGTCCTCTGCAACCTTGCCTCCCGCCTTGATACAAGGCTTGTTTGCCGCCTATTTGGCGGGACGGCAAAGTTTTCAAAAAAACCGGGGCCAACCGGGGCTGGCCGCTTCGGTCTGCTGCGCATGGTTTGATGAAAACGGTGCCGCCCACAGCGAACACGCCGATGAAAACAGCTACCTGCAAAGCCACAGTGCCCTTGTGCAAAAGCGCGTTGCCCACCTGGCAGCGCAACACCGCACCGATCAGCGCCGACAAGCGCACATCGTGCCGGTGAACATCAAGGTCACCAGCACGCCACAGATTCGCCGCGAATACGCCCAAGTGATTTTGAAAGCCACTTTGGATTTGCACCGCCACCCGCAAAACCACACGGCTGAGCAATCCGCTGCAGGTCAGCCCAGCGGCAAGCGCGTGAGCTTTGGCCTGGTCCGCATGGCCAACATCGACCCGCTCATTGACGTTGCTATGGCTTTGCACGACATGCCCATGCCCGAGGGTGTGCGCATCCATTTGTGCGTGTACCACTCGCGCCATCCGCTCTTGGTGCGCTCGGGCTTGGAGCACACCATTGACCAAGCGTTGCAACGCAATGGTCAAGACAAAGACCCCGCAGCCCAATTGCGCAAGCCTGCCATCCGCGCAGCCATTGACGCCCATCCCGAAGCCGATCACCTTTTTGTGGTGCTGGCTACCGCCGTGGCCGAAGTCGGACGCGACCATGACTATGACTGGGCCGTGGTCGAGCCATCGTCCATGCGCAGCATCATCCAGTTGGCTGGCCGCGTGCGCCGCCATCGGGCGGGTGCGGTTCAAGAGCCCAACATCGCTTTGTTGTCGCACAACCTCAAGGCCTTGGAAAACCCGGGCGGTGCTGCCTTTACTCGGCCTGGCTTTGAAACTGCAGGCCATCCATTGGCGGCTCACGCGCTCAACGACCTGCTGCGCGACCCAGAATGGCAACAGTTGGATGCCACATCCCGAATCACCCAGTACAGCCCCCTGCAAGCCGAGCAACGCTTGTCGGATCTGGAGCACGCCCGCCTGGGCGGTGTGATGGAAACGCTCGCTGCCGCGGACCAGTCAGACGATGGCGAAGATGGAGAGCTGACCGTGCGCCGCTGGTGGCAAACCCTGAGCCACTTGACCGGGGTGGAGCAACGCAGCAAACCCTTTAGGCACGACCCGCAAGGGCGCGAAGAATTTATGTTGTTGCCCACCGAAGACGAAGACCGCTTTGAGTTTTGCACGCTGGATGACGAGCAGCGCAAACAAAACCACGACAACTTGTTTGCGCCTTTGGCCCTTGCCGAAAACCCGGCCATCAGCGCTTGGGCGGTGCGCCCTTATGTGACCGAATTGACCGAGCTGGCAGAAACCAAATCCCAGAGCCTGGACAAATTGGCCCGACGGTTTGGGTCATTGGGGTTGCCCAAGGGGGAAGGCACCCAAGTCTGGGCATGGCACCCCATGCTGGGATTTCGTCGAAGCGCGCAAGAGTGAACTGCAAAAAAGGTCTTGCAGGTTTACAAAATATAAAAATTCCTAATAGAATGTAAACCCGCTGAACCAAGCCCCAGTTCACCTCAAGAAAGCTCGACATGCTCCACACCCGACTTCAACAGGCCCGCAAAGCCACCGGACTGTCTTTGCGCGAAGTGGCTGAACGCGTAGGCGTGTCGCACGCGGCCATCAAAAAATACGAAGACGGTGAAACCACACCGCCCAGCGACATGCTGCTCAAGCTGTCGCAGGCCCTGAATGTTCGCGTGGCCTACTTTTTTCGGCCCCAAACCGTGGTTCTCGACGGGCTGGAATACCGCAAACACAGCGCCTTGCCCAAAAAGCGCCTGAACGCCATCACCCATGCCGTGATCGACCAAATCGAGCGGCGCATGGAACTGGAAGGCCTCTTTCCGCAGCCACCCCAAGCCTTTGCCATCCCGCTTGACTTGCCCACTGTCACTGACATGGCGCACACCGAAGCGGCAGCGGAGCAAGTGCGCAACGCTTGGCAGCTGGGCATGAACCCCATTCCTGACCTGATTGGCACCCTGGAAAAGCAGGGCATTCGCGTCTTCATCACCGAAGACGATGGGGACCAACACTTTGACGGCCTGGCGGCACATGCCGCCGGTGTACCTGTGGTGGTGGTGGGGCGACACTGGCCCGGTGACCGCCAGCGCTTCACGCTCGCGCACGAGCTGGCGCATTTGCTGTTGGCCGAGCGAATCGGCGCGTCACTGGATGCCGAGCTGGTGTGCAACCGCTTTGCGGGTGCATTCCTTTTCCCCAAGTGTGCGGTTTTGCAAGAGCTGGGCACGCACCGCAACGCCATTGAGCTGCAAGAGTTGGCGCTGCTGAAGGCCGAATACGGCCTGTCCATGGGCGGCATTCTTTACCGGGCACGCGATCTGGGCATTGTCAGCGCCGCATACCGCCAAACCCAGGCCGATCTCTTCAAAGCCAAAGGCTGGCACTTGACTGAACCTGGCCCTGCCTACCCCGCCGAAAAAGCCCACCACTTTGAGCAACTGGTCTTTCATGCGCTCGCGGAAGACTACATCGGCGAATCCAAAGCAGCCGAGTTGCTCAACCTGCCGCTCACCCAGTTCCACCGCATCCGTCAAATGGACGTTACCGTGGAGCAAGCCCATGTTGGCGTTCATCAGTGACGCCAACATCCTGATTGATGTGGAGGTGGGTGGCCTCATGGCCCCCATGTTCAGCCTGGGTTACCAATTTGCGGTGCCCGATGTGCTTTATTTTGAAGAACTGGCCGAGCACCATGCGCATTGGCGTGACATGGGGCTGATCGTCAAAAGTTTGCCGTCCGAAGGTGTGGCCCGCGTGCAAGCCTTGAGCCAAAAATACAAGCACCCCAGCCGCAACGACTTGTTTGCACTGGCCTTGGCCGAGCAAGCGCAATGCCCTTTGCTCACGGGCGATGCCGCTTTGCGCAGTGCGGCCGAAACCGAGCAGGTGGAAGTCAAAGGCACGATTTGGCTGGTGACCGAGATGGTGCGCAAGCATTGCATCACCACCACCGTGGCCCGTGTTGCCTACAAGGCCATGCAAGAACAAGGCAGGCGACTGCCTTGGGAGCTTGCGTACAGCATGCTCAAAGCCATGGAGGGTTAAATCGAATCAATCAACAAATCATTTCCAGAGACAGTCAACCCAATCAATTCAAAAAGGAGCATTCATGGTGACTCAAATTCCGGACCCCCAAGAAGTCGCAGCTTTGCGCGGCTTGGTGGATGGGTTCATTCAAGAGCGACTCCAGCTCAAGCTGGACAAGCTCAAAGGCGACAACGACGAGGTGCAGGCGCAGCGATTGAGCTTGCAGCAAGCGCATGTGCGTAAAACCTGGTTGGCCGATGCGGCCAAGCGGGTGCCGCAGATTCAGCTGGCCAGCCACACGCTCAAACCCATTCACCCCGATGCACGCGGCACCAATCTGTATGTGGACCAACCCGTTTGCAAAGATGCCAACATCGTCGGTACACACACTTTGCAGGGCCAGCGTGCAGACGATGTGGTGGGTAACGCTGCTGCACTGGATGTTTTCAAGTTCTTGAAACTCCAGCACAACGGTCAAAGCTTGTTGGCGCGGCTATCCTGCAAAGATGGCGCTGCGCTGAATGCCTTGAGCAGTGATACACAAGAAGCCACGCAATGGGCGCAAGCCTTTGCTGGCATTGTGGATGGCAAGGGCGGTGCGGCCAGTCACACCCTGGCCAAGCAGCTTTACTTTCCAATGCCCGAAGACGGCTATCACCTGTTGGCTCCGCTGTTTCCCACCGCTTTGGTTCATGGCGTACACACCCATTTGCAAGAAGCGCGTTTTTCGGATGCGGCCAAAGCGGCCCGAACAGCGCGTCGTGCCAAGGAACCGCATGCCCACGGCTATTGCGATTACCCGGGCATGGCGGTGCGCAACATGGGGGGCAGCAAGCCGCAAAACATCAGCCAACTCAACAGCGAACGCGGTGGTGCCAATTACTTGCTGGCCAGCGTGCCCCCAGTCTGGAAAGACCAAGGCACGCAGCCGCCGTTGCGAGTGACTTCGGTGTTTGACAAGCGCGCCGTCATCGGACGTGACCGCACGGTGTACCTGATTGCCAAGGCGCTCAGGCCATTTCTGGAAAGCGTGGCTGAAGTAGGCAACAACATGCACATCAGCGCTAAGCGAGCCGAGTTGGTGCAATCCATCATCGACCGCGTGCTTGACATGGCCACCGAGCTGCAATGCCTGAACGGCGGTTGGAGCGCCGACCCCGCTTGCAAACTGTCTTGGTCGCAAAAGCAATGGCTCGATGCAGATGCGCTGGAAGCGGCGCAAGCAGCCCATGAAACGCAAATTGCAGCCATGGGCGCGGCCGATGGCGCATTGGCGGCACCTGAGCCGACCGAATGGCGCGACAAAGTGGCCGAAGACTTTGCCCGCTGGCTCAATGCCACCCTCAGCACCGACAAAATCCGCATGGGTGATGCCGAATTCATCGAGTGGAAACACAAGTTTTTGGAGGTGTTGCCATGAAGCCCGAACGCTTTGAAGCGGTCTTGTTGTTGCCGCGCTTGCGTGTGCAAAACGCCAATGCCATCAGCAGCCCGTTGACCTGGGGCTTTCCGCCGCCCAGCGCCTTTACCGGTTTTGCGCATGCACTGCAACGCTGCATGAACAGTCAAGGGCTGGATTTGCGTTTTGGCAGCGTGGCCATTGCCTGTCACCAGTTCGAGCCCCAAACCTTTCAGCCACCGGGGCGCTACACGCAAGTGTTCAACCTGACGCGCAACCCTTTGGACAAAGACGGCAACACACAAGCCATCGTCGAAGAAGGGCGCACGCACATGGAGGTGAGCTTGCTCATCACCGTGTCGGGTGGCGACTGCCCATTGAATGATGAGCAATGCAAGGCACTGGCAGCCCAGGTTTTGCACCAGGCCGAAGGCATGCGTCTGGCGGGCGGCAGCATCTTGCACAACCCGCAGCGTGGCAAGCACCCAGCGCAGTGGATCGACTGGCCCACCAACCGTGAAGGGCAAACCAGTGCCTTTGCGCAAATGCGTCGTCACTTGGCCCCTGGCTTTGTGTTGGTCAGCCGCGCACAGTTGTTGGCCGACCACATGCGTGCCATGCAAAAAGTATGTGCTGAATCTACAGCTTTGGATGCCTTGCTTGACTTGTGCGCTTTGCATTACACGCCGCCAACTTCAGACACAAGCGATGCAGAACGAGCCGCAAGCGAGGGTGCTGACGCTGCCGATGTTGAAGCCGTCAATGCATCAGCCGTGGCTTCTAAAGATTGGACAGTGTCGCGTCGCAAGCCCGGCTGGCTGGTGCCTTTGCCTGTGGGCTATGCCGCCATCTCTCAGTTGTATGCGCCGGGCGAAGTCAAAAACGCCCGTGACAACGACACACCGTTTCGCTTTGTCGAAAGCGTGTTGTCGCTGGGCGAATGGGTGGGGCCGCACCGCATCAAAAACCTGCATGACCTGCTCTGGCGACACCACGCCCAGCCCGAGGCGGGTTTGTATGTCACGCACAACGGCGCGGCTGTGACCAGCCCAACGCCAACCCCTGTTTAAACGAATCACTCACATTCAAGGAATTTTCATCATGGCTACCAAAAACACCGCTGACCTCAAAACCGCATCCGTTCTGGCTTTCGAGCGCAAGCTCGACCCGTCAGACGCCGTCTTTTCTTCGGGCCTGTGGGCCGACCGCAGTAACGCCAAAGTTTGGCCCGCAGTGCTTGTGCGCGAAAAGTCTGTGCGCGGCACGATCTCCAACCGCCTCAAAACCAAAGACATCGATCCGGCCAAACTCGACGCCGAGATCGAAAAGCCCAACCTCCAAACCGTCGATGTGGCCACCCTTCCACCTGAAGCCGATACCCTGCAAGCGCGCTTTACCGTGCGCGTGCTGAGTGGCGCTGGGGTGCCATCGGCCTGCAACAGTGCGGCCTACCAGCAAAAACTCAAAACCGTGGTGGACAGTTACGCCAGCACTGCAGGCTTTGCCACGCTGGCCCGGCGCTACGCAAGCAACCTGGCCAACGGCCGGTTTTTGTGGCGCAACCGCGTGGGCGCAGAAATGGTTGAAGTGCAAGTTCGCCATCTGCAAGACGGGCAAGCCGTCAGCACCTGGACGTTTAACGCGCTTGATTTCTCGATGCGCAACTTTGACGCCCCAGCGGCCAGCACCAGCGACGTGGCCGCATTGGCGAAGGTGATTGAGCAAGGCTTGTCGGGCCAGCAATATGCGTTGCTTGAAGTGACTGCCTTTGCCCGCGTGGGCGCGGGGCAAGAGGTGTTCCCTTCGCAAGAATTGATCTTGGACAAGGGTTCCAGCACCGCTGGGCAAAAAAGCAAGACCCTCTATGTGGTAGGCAAAACCACCAAGCAGGAAGGTGCTGCCGCCATCCACTCGCAAAAACTCGGCAACGCCATTCGCACGGTGGACACCTGGTATCCCGACGAAGGTGGCTTGGGTCCGATTGCGGTCGAGCCCTATGGCTCGGTCACCTCGCAGGGTAAGGCGTATCGTCAGCCCAAAGAAAAGCAAGACTTTTACACCTTGCTCGATGGCTGGGTCATCAAAGACCAAGTGCCTGCCGTGGATCAGCAGCACTACGTCATGGCCAACCTGATCCGTGGCGGCGTATTTGGCGAATCGGGCAAGGACTGAGCCCCATGGACCACTACGTCGACATTCGGCTCCAGCCCGATGCTGAATTTGCGCCCGCCATGCTCATGGCGGCGCTGTTCACCAAGCTGCACAAAGCGCTGGCGGCAGGCGCACACCAAGACATTGGCGTGAGCTTTCCGCAAATGGAGGTGAGCGATGGTGCGCCTGCACCTACACCCACTCGTGCATCACGCATCGGTGCACACCCACGCTATATGTTGGGCCTGGTGCTGCGCTTGCACGGCACCCGCATGGCGTTGCACAAACTGCTGACCACAGATTGGCTCACCGGCATGCGCGACCATGTGGCATGCGGCGCTGTGTTGGCGGTGCCCACCGATGCGCGGCATCGCGTGGTCAGCCGTGTACAAGCGAAAAGCAGCCCCGAGCGCTTGCGCCGACGCCAAATGCGCCGCCATGGCCTGACGGCAGATCAAGCACAAGAGCGCATCCCCGACAGCGCTGCAGAAATGCTGAACTTGCCCTTTTTGACCCTGCGCAGCCAAAGCACAGGTCAAACTTTCAGGCTGTTCATTCGCTTGGGTCCGGAACAGGCCACAGCCGTGCCAGGCGAGTTTGGTGCGTATGGTTTGAGCCCCCAAACCACGGTGCCTTGGTTCTGACCCTTTTTTTCGACCCCGCTGCAAGTCCATATAAATCAAGGACTTACGGTGGGGGTGAAAATTTGGGTCTCAAGGCCTTTTTTGCTCATATTCTTAAGCGCGACAATAAGTTAGGGATAATGAATTGCGGTTCACTGCCGCATAGGCAGCTCAGAAAGTTTAGTGATGGAAGGGCTTATGACTCATTTTGTTCACTGCCGCATAGGCAGCTCAGAAAATTATTGACGGACATGTAAATGTTAGGCTGAAGTTCACTGCCGCATAGGCAGCTCAGAAAAAGGTGGTCTTGGCTGTGTCGCGCTCTTGTGTGTTCACTGCCGCATAGGCAGCTCAGAAATTTCCCAGGGTGTATCAGTAAGCGCTTATATAGTTCACTGCCGCATAGGCAGCTCAGAAAGCGAAAAGATTGCGGGCGGCGACAGCAACATCGTTCACTGCCGCATAGGCAGCTCAGAAAAACACATCGCGCCCGTTCCAGCCGATCAAGTTGTTCACTGCCGCATAGGCAGCTCAGAAACGCCGAGGGCTACCGCCCCGGCCTGCGCATCACGTTCACTGCCGCATAGGCAGCTCAGAAAGCGAAAAGATTGCGGGCGGCGACAGCAACATCGTTCACTGCCGCATAGGCAGCTCAGAAACGTGGAACCCTTTGTCTTGGCTCATCCGCTGGGGTTCACTGCCGCATAGGCAGCTCAGAAATTTAACGATTGACGCACGCGCCCACGGCTCGCGTTCACTGCCGCATAGGCAGCTCAGAAAAAGTGATTCGACAACTGTATCGGCCCTGTAAATGTTCACTGCCGCATAGGCAGCTCAGAAAGTCAGGTCGGCCTTGCTGCCAAAGGCGCACTGGTTCACTGCCGCATAGGCAGCTCAGAAAGCCAAGCGCCTGCACGCCGAGCAGATGCTGGAGTTCACTGCCGCATAGGCAGCTCAGAAAATCAGGCCAACTCGAGATGTGGTCAATTCCTCGTTCACTGCCGCATAGGCAGCTCAGAAAAAAGAGGGTTTGATCGAGCTGGCCCGCCACTAGTTCACTGCCGCATAGGCAGCTCAGAAATGCACCAGCCGGGAATCCCCGGCCTTTTCTTTGTTCACTGCCGCATAGGCAGCTCAGAAATATTCCGCTCGACATAGGGGTGAAGTTGAAATGTTCACTGCCGCATAGGCAGCTCAGAAACGTTCACGATCGTGGGCGGCGCTGAGGTGCGAAGTTCACTGCCGCATAGGCAGCTCAGAAAAAAAAAGCTGCAAGGCCCTGCTTTGCTTCGTCGTTCACTGCCGCATAGGCAGCTCAGAAATTGACATCGACTACGAAACCAAAACCCTGCACGTTCACTGCCGCATAGGCAGCTCAGAAAATGGCGCTTTGGCGGGCCACCGCGCTGTCCAAGTTCACTGCCGCATAGGCAGCTCAGAAAACTCAAAGGATGAGGCATATGGCCTTGATTGCGTTCACTGCCGCATAGGCAGCTCAGAAATTGACAAGCCCGAACGTATCGAGGGCATACCGGTTCACTGCCGCATAGGCAGCTCAGAAATTGCCGATCAGTTCACCGTTTTTGCCCTTGGCGTTCACTGCCGCATAGGCAGCTCAGAAATCGAATGTCGCCACGCTCTCACGCAGCTTGACGTTCACTGCCGCATAGGCAGCTCAGAAAGCCGCGAAGCCGTGGGAATCTGAAAAAGTGTTGTTCACTGCCGCATAGGCAGCTCAGAAAAGTACCACCAGCAAACCCGTCAGCAAAAGTATGTTCACTGCCGCATAGGCAGCTCAGAAAATTGGGTACGTCTGCCCCTGTTTACGGCACCGGTTCACTGCCGCATAGGCAGCTCAGAAATGACGCAGGGGGCCGCAAAACCTAAGCTCCATGTTCACTGCCGCATAGGCAGCTCAGAAAGCTGAGCGTAAGATGGTTGTTGATGCTTTGGGGTTCACTGCCGCATAGGCAGCTCAGAAAACTGGAAATCAAGCGAGATTTTGCCGGCCGATGTTCACTGCCGCATAGGCAGCTCAGAAAAGCTTGTGACCATCTTTTGCCCGCTTGGTGGCGTTCACTGCCGCATAGGCAGCTCAGAAACAGCAATATTCAAAGATGAACCAGCTACACCAGGTTCACTGCCGCATAGGCAGCTCAGAAAAATCCAATTCACAGGCACCGTTAAGGCCTGGAGTTCACTGCCGCATAGGCAGCTCAGAAAACTCGCGGTCGGGCTTGAGCGACACGCCCAAAGTTCACTGCCGCATAGGCAGCTCAGAAAAGAGAGAGCACGTCGCCGCGCTGGACAAAGGTGTTCACTGCCGCATAGGCAGCTCAGAAAGATGTGTCGGACGCGATCCGTCAATGCCTTGAGTTCACTGCCGCATAGGCAGCTCAGAAATGGTGGGCTCAGGGCTCAGGCCTTGGCCTTGGCGTTCACTGCCGCATAGGCAGCTCAGAAAACTGCTAGGCCGCATTTTCATGCTTGTTTATTGTTCACTGCCGCATAGGCAGCTCAGAAAATGTAAGTTGATTGCGGGCGTATGGGCTTGCCGTTCACTGCCGCATAGGCAGCTCAGAAATCTCAAGATTCAGCCGCTCACATCTGGGTTGAGTTCACTGCCGCATAGGCAGCTCAGAAAAGCGTGAACTAGATTCTTATGATGGTTTTCTTGTTCACTGCCGCATAGGCAGCTCAGAAATTATTCCTAGAAACAAACTTTACCGAACCATCGTTCACTGCCGCATAGGCAGCTCAGAAAGTTCGGCGACAGAGTTGGGGCAGGACTGCCCGGTTCACTGCCGCATAGGCAGCTCAGAAAAATAGATGACAAACCAAAAGGCCAAAGTGACTGTTCACTGCCGCATAGGCAGCTCAGAAAAAAATGTGCTCGAATAATTTCAGTGTAACGAGGTTCACTGCCGCATAGGCAGCTCAGAAAGAGATTAGCGAGAGGGGTGTCGCCACCAGTTAGTTCACTGCCGCATAGGCAGCTCAGAAAAAACAGCCCCAAAAAATCCCGCGCCCGGCCCCGTTCACTGCCGCATAGGCAGCTCAGAAAAACGAAGACGGCACCGGCGCTGTGACCCCCGTGTTCACTGCCGCATAGGCAGCTCAGAAAAAACCCGCTGTGAGCGGCCTGACCTGGTTGGCGTTCACTGCCGCATAGGCAGCTCAGAAATTGCCATGGACTTGAAGCCTGGCGTGGCTACCGTTCACTGCCGCATAGGCAGCTCAGAAACGGAACGCGGGGAACTGGCTCAGCCAGCCGTAGTTCACTGCCGCATAGGCAGCTCAGAAATTGCCGGGCCGCCCGTCCACCGCCGCAAACTCGTTCACTGCCGCATAGGCAGCTCAGAAAAACGCGCTGCTGAATGCCGCCCGGTCGGCCAAGTTCACTGCCGCATAGGCAGCTCAGAAATGTGCCTGTGCCCGGCAGCGCCACCTGCAGCCGTTCACTGCCGCATAGGCAGCTCAGAAAAGGATGCCAGCGTCGAAGTCGCCGGTCTTGGCGTTCACTGCCGCATAGGCAGCTCAGAAAAGGTACGATTTCTATTTTCCCGCGTTTGCCATGTTCACTGCCGCATAGGCAGCTCAGAAAGTCACCATCGCCCCACCAGACAGCGGCACCTTGTTCACTGCCGCATAGGCAGCTCAGAAATCCGCGACACACCGCCGATTGAGAACAACCGTGTTCACTGCCGCATAGGCAGCTCAGAAATGGAGCGCAACCGCCGCCAGGCCAGGGCAAACGTTCACTGCCGCATAGGCAGCTCAGAAAAGTGTTGACAAAGATGTAAAGGTTCGGCAGAAGTTCACTGCCGCATAGGCAGCTCAGAAAAACTCATCACGGCGCTCCTTGAAACACGTTACGTTCACTGCCGCATAGGCAGCTCAGAAAAGATTGAGGCATCTTGAGGTCATTGGGTAACTGTTCACTGCCGCATAGGCAGCTCAGAAAACCGACGCCGCTGGCAACGCCATTGCGGTCCCGTTCACTGCCGCATAGGCAGCTCAGAAAATTGGCAAGTCAAAGACATTGCGAGTTATGCCGTTCACTGCCGCATAGGCAGCTCAGAAAAATGAGCGTGCGCCCAAAATGGCCATCTGCTTGTTCACTGCCGCATAGGCAGCTCAGAAATAACAAGAACGGCGTTAGCTGGTGCTGCCCCAGTTCACTGCCGCATAGGCAGCTCAGAAATTCAGGGGTCAGCCTGTGACGGCTTAGATGTAGTTCACTGCCGCATAGGCAGCTCAGAAAAGATTGAGGCCAGCCGGATCGCCCGCCATGAGGTTCACTGCCGCATAGGCAGCTCAGAAAAGTGGCACTCATTAAGAGTGCGCGGGGTGGTGGTTCACTGCCGCATAGGCAGCTCAGAAAATTTGCGCTTGGCTTTGGAGGCGGTGCGGTGTGTTCACTGCCGCATAGGCAGCTCAGAAATCAGTGAAGTCGCCAGACTGGGGCATCTTTAGGTTCACTGCCGCATAGGCAGCTCAGAAAAGAGAAAGGCCAGCCATGACACACACCGCCAGGTTCACTGCCGCATAGGCAGCTCAGAAATGCTGACACTGATCTGATGGCGTGCTGGGTTGGTTCACTGCCGCATAGGCAGCTCAGAAAATCAGGAAAGCCCGTTCAGCACCAGTACAGGAGTTCACTGCCGCATAGGCAGCTCAGAAATTGCATAAGGAAAATCATGAGAGTACTCCAAGTTCACTGCCGCATAGGCAGCTCAGAAATGAAGCGTATGTAGCAAATGCCACCGATTTATGTTCACTGCCGCATAGGCAGCTCAGAAAGTTTGAAATTGAACATCGAGGCATCACCGCCTGTTCACTGCCGCATAGGCAGCTCAGAAATGTTGGCTTGGCGGTTTCCCGCATGAAATACAGTTCACTGCCGCATAGGCAGCTCAGAAAACGACGGAGCAGAACAAAGTCGGAAGCATTATGTTCACTGCCGCATAGGCAGCTCAGAAAGTATGGAAATCGGGAACATCAGAGAAGTCGCCGTTCACTGCCGCATAGGCAGCTCAGAAAGTATGTGGTCACGGTCTACCCGTTATGATTTTGTTCACTGCCGCATAGGCAGCTCAGAAAAATGGGCTGCACAGGTACTGAACGGGCTTGCTGTTCACTGCCGCATAGGCAGCTCAGAAAACTTGGCGCAAGTGGTTCGAGCACACATCCAAGTTCACTGCCGCATAGGCAGCTCAGAAATGTGTTTATATCGCTCATGCTGCGTGCTCCATGTTCACTGCCGCATAGGCAGCTCAGAAAAAGATCAAAAGCCGGTATGTGTACGAGCTGGAGTTCACTGCCGCATAGGCAGCTCAGAAAATTTTGGGTAAGTGATTTCAAAGCCCCCAATTGTTCACTGCCGCATAGGCAGCTCAGAAAATCAAGCTCAAAGTGCCCGACAGCGGAACCGACGTTCACTGCCGCATAGGCAGCTCAGAAAGATATGAGCAAGAAAGACGAAGCATTGATTTCGTTCACTGCCGCATAGGCAGCTCAGAAATCACGAAAGAAACCACATGTATCAACTAGACAGTTCACTGCCGCATAGGCAGCTCAGAAAATCACATCGACAGGCTCACGGTCTCCGGTGCGCGTTCACTGCCGCATAGGCAGCTCAGAAAAAAGACCCCGCTGAGCTACTCGCTGGCCGAATGTTCACTGCCGCATAGGCAGCTCAGAAAACAATCGCGGCACCGGCATCAATGCACTTTTTGTTCACTGCCGCATAGGCAGCTCAGAAAATGCTGAAGGGCGTTGTGCGCCAGCCGCTGGCGTTCACTGCCGCATAGGCAGCTCAGAAATTACCATGCACCGGGGATCTATCGGGTTCTGGGTTCACTGCCGCATAGGCAGCTCAGAAAAATGATGTTTCCGCGTGATATGTCTTGATCATGTTCACTGCCGCATAGGCAGCTCAGAAATAGCGGCCATGGCTCAGACACCGCCAAAAACCGTTCACTGCCGCATAGGCAGCTCAGAAAACTGCCGAAGCTGCCGCAGCCAAAGGCATGGCGTTCACTGCCGCATAGGCAGCTCAGAAACTGAAGCTGCAACAACTGGTTTTCAAGCTGAGGTTCACTGCCGCATAGGCAGCTCAGAAAATTGAAACCGCGCGGTTTGGTTTCAAGCTTGTGTTCACTGCCGCATAGGCAGCTCAGAAAATCGACCAAAGCGTCGAACGCCAAGGAGCTGCGTTCACTGCCGCATAGGCAGCTCAGAAAAACGTGCTGATGCGCGAGCGCGGCTGGGTGCAGTTCACTGCCGCATAGGCAGCTCAGAAAAATGGTGCTCAGCTTTATCTGAGTGGTGGTTCGTTCACTGCCGCATAGGCAGCTCAGAAATTGACGACGCACTCGTTGCAGATGTGCTTGTCGTTCACTGCCGCATAGGCAGCTCAGAAAAACATGACCTCGCGGCTGGCGGCTAATGTGCCGTTCACTGCCGCATAGGCAGCTCAGAAAAGGATGTGGCAGGCAAAGGCTCGGGGCCTGGAGTTCACTGCCGCATAGGCAGCTCAGAAAAATGTGGAGCAGGGCATTGGCAATGCTCGACCGTTCACTGCCGCATAGGCAGCTCAGAAATTGCTGATACGTAAGATCAGCACGAACAGAAGGTTCACTGCCGCATAGGCAGCTCAGAAAACCAAGATACTCAGGACGCTGGAGACGAGCATGTTCACTGCCGCATAGGCAGCTCAGAAAGGGATTTTCGCGTGTTGACGCCGATGGCGCTCGGTCCAGCCATTGATGTGCGCTCTCTTGGTGGCATCGGTGGGGTCGCCCCAGACCTGGCCTTTCTTCAAGACCACTTCAACCACCACGCGCTGGTCGGCCAAGGACAGGTCCACCTTCTTGACCGACCATGGGGCCTTCAGTCCGAGAAGATGCTCATACAGTGCGTTATCTTTCATGTTCAAGTCGGAAATAGTGAATCGCTGGATTGTCCTGTAGCAAGGGGAAAATCACAGTGCAATTGATGAAGAACCAAAAAAGGAAAAACCATGAAGCTCTACACCGCCCACCGCGCGCCCAGCCCCCGTCGGGTGCTGATGTTTTTGGTCGAGAAAAACATCACCGGCATCGAAATGGTCAACATGGACCTGAACGGCGGCGCGCACCGCACGCCCGAATACCTGGCCAAAAGCCCGCTGGCCAAGGTGCCTGCGCTGGAGCTGGACGACGGACGTGTGATCACCGAGACACGGGCGATCTGCACTTTGCTGGAGGGCCGCTTTCCCGAGCCCAACCTGATGGGCGTGGACGGCGACGAGTGCGGCTTCATCGAGATGGCCGACCGGCAGGTGGAGCTGTATTTGTTGGGTGGCATTGCCAACGCGATCCGCCACAGCCACCCCGGGCTGGCGGCTTTAGAGAAACCGCAGTTCCCCGAGTTTGGCCGCTCTCAGGCCGAGAAGGTTCGGGATGTGGCGCGGGGCTTTGACCAGCGCTTGCAAAGCCAGCCCTTCATCGCGGGCGAGCGTTTCACGATTGCCGACATCACCGCGTTTTGCGCGCTGGAGTTTGCGCGGGGCCTGATGAAGTTTGTGCCCGGCGACGAGGGCATGAGCGCCTTGCAGGCCTGGCGCGACCGCATGAACGAGCGGCCCAGCGCCAAAGTCTGATCGGCTGAAAATGTTCAGCTGAACACGCCGCCGTAGTCCTTGCGCAGGTCGTTTTTCTGCACCTTGCCGGTGCCGCCCACGGGCAGCGATTCGAGGAAGACCACATCGTCGGGCACCCACCACTTGGCCACCTTGGTGGCCAAAAAGTCCAGAATCTCTTGCTTCTCAACCGTTTGACCCGGCTTGCGCACGATGAACAGCAGCGGGCGTTCATCCCACTTGGGGTGCTTGACGCCAATGACGGCGGCCATGGCCACAGCCGGGTGGCCGATGGCGGCGTTTTCCAGGTCAATCGAGCTGATCCATTCGCCACCGGTCTTGATCACGTCCTTGGTGCGGTCGCGGATTTGCATGGTGCCTTGCGCGTCGATGGTGGCGATGTCACCGGTGGGGAACCAGCCGTCGACCAACGCGGTTTTCTCGGCTTTGAAGTAACGCTCCACGATCCACTGGCCACGCACCATCAGCTCGCCTTGTGAAGTACCGTCGCGGGGCAGGGTTGCACCGTTTTCATCGACGAGCTTGATCTCGATGCCCGAGACGGTTTTGCCTTGCTTGGCCACGATGGCGTGTTGCTCGGCAGCCGGACGCAGGCGGTCGGCGCGGCTCAGGATGCTCATGGTGGCGACAGCCGTGGTCTCGGTCATGCCCCAGCCGTGGCGCACTTCCACGCCGTAGTTGTCCATGAACTTGGCGATCAGCGCCATGGGCATGGCCGAGCCGCCCACGCAGGTGCGCTTCATGTGGGCAAAGCGCAGGTTGTTTTGTTCGACGTGCTGGATCAAACCCATCCAGATGGTGGGCACGCCTGCGCTGACGGTGACTTGCTCGCTGTCCATCAACTCGTAAAGGCTGGCGCCGTCGAGCTTGGGGCCAGGCAAAACCAGTTTGGTGCCCGCCACCAATGCGGCATAGGGGAGACACCAGGCGTTGATGTGGAACATGGGCACCACCGGCAGAACAGTTTCTTGTGTGGACAGGCCCATCGCATCGGGCATGCAAACGGTGGAGGCGTTCATGACGATGGCGCGGTGTGAATACAGCACGCCCTTGGGGTTGCCGGTGGTGCCCGAGGTGTAGCACAAGGCTGCGCCGGTGTTTTCGTCCAGCACGGGCCAGTCGAAGCTGTCACGGTGACCGGCAATCAGGTCTTCGTAGTTCTGTACATTTACGCCTTCGATCACCGGGGTGTTGGCCGCATCGGCCAGGCAGACCCAGGCGCGCACTTTGGGGCAATGCGCGGCAATGCCTTTGACCAAGGGCGCAAAGGTGGCGTCAAACAGCATCACCTCGTCTTCGGCGTGGTTGATCACATAGATCAGTTGCTGGGGGTGCAGGCGCGGGTTGCAGGTGTGCATGACCATGCCGCTGCCCGAGACGGCGTAATAGGCCTCCAGGTGGCGGTGGTTGTTCCAGGCGATCGAGCCGACTGCGCTGCCGGCTTTGAGGCCCATCTGCGCCAAGGCGTTGGCCAGTTGGCGCGAGCGCTTGGCGGTCTCGGCATAGGTGGTGCGGTGCAGCGGGCCGTGCGTCTCACGCGAGACGATTTCTTGCTCGCCAAATTGGGCAGCGCCGTGTTCGAGGATGCCCGAAATGAGCAGTGGGCGGTTCATCATGAGGCCGGATTGAGGCATGGTTTGTCTCCAAAAAGTGAGTGTTTTTTTGTAGGTCGGTGGCTTCAGCCCCGACATTATGATGGCGCGGCAGATTCATGTCGGGGTTAAACGGAGCTAAGGCCGCCGATCTACCGAATTCAGACCAGCGCCGCGTACACCAGGTCGCGGAACAGGGGCCGGTAGTAATCCCTTTGGTTGGGTGCCTGAATCATCAGCATCGCATACATATCGAGCGCAGGGTCGATGAAAAACGTGGTGCCCGCGATGCCGCCCCAGTAGTACAAGCCCACCGAGCCGGGCACAGGCGACAGGCCCAAGTGGGTGCGCACCGCAAACCCCAGACCAAATCCGTGACCGGGTGGTAGCAAAGTGCCGTCTGCAGGCATGCCGCCCAGATGGTCGGCGGTCATGTAGTCCACCGTGTGGGGGCCGAGCAGGCGCACGCCATCCAATTCGCCCCGGTTGCGCAGGCACTGCAAAAAGCGGGTGTAGTCCATCGCGGTGGACATCAGGCCTCCGCCACCGCCTTCCATGGCGGGCACTTGGCGAGGCTCCAGCACTTTCATGGGCACGCCGCCGTCGGGGTCGTGCGCAAAGGGCTCGGCAATGCGGTGGTGCTGCTCGGGTGGCACGGCAAAGCCGGTGTCCACCATGCCCAGCGGGCCAAAGATTTCGGCTTGCAAAAATGCGCCCAAGCCTTGCCCGCTGACCACCTCGACCAGCCGCCCCAGTACATCCGTGGCGCGGCTGTAGGCCCACACGGTGCCGGGCTGGAACTGCAGCGGCAGCGCAGCCAAGGTTTGAGAAAACTCGGCATTGGTCCGTTCGCGTGAGGCGATCTTCACTTCGCCATATTGGCGCTGCACAGCCGAGTCGCCCAAAAATTCATACGTCAGACCCGCTGTGTGACGCAGCAGGTCTTGCACCGTGGCGGCTTGCCGCACGGGCTCCAGGCCTTGGGCTGTGGCCACCTGCTGGTTCGCGTATTCGGGCAACCAGCGGCTGACCGGGTCGCTCAAGAGCAACTGCCCGCGCTCGACCAGCATCATCACCGCCACCGACACGACCGGCTTGGTCATGGAGTAGATGCGGAAGATGCTGTCGGTTTTCATCGGCGTGCCCGTGCCGGGGTCTTGCTGGCCCACGGCTTCGAACAAGCCGATCTGTCCGCGCCGGGCAATCATGGCCACGGCACCGGGTAACCTGCCACTGGCCACTTCGCGGCGCAGCACGTCCATCAGGCGTTGCGTGCGCTCGGGGCACAGGCCCACATCAGCGGGTAGGGCGTGGGGCAAGGCTTTGTGTGCAGTCATGGGGGGCTCCGGTTGAAGGGTGTTTTGTACACCAGTGACCGCTGATGGGGGTATCACCTGCGGCGCAGCGGTCGCTTTGGCTTGTCGCCCATGCGTCAAAAGCCATAACCCTCGCGCAATGCGAGCGTTGCTAGACTGAATTCATGCGTATTTCAGAACTCTCTGCCAAGACCCGGGTGTCGGTGCACCGCTTGCGGCGGTACGAGGCCGATGGCCTCATTGAAAGCCAAAGATTGCCCAATGGCTACCGCGCGTACGACGAGAAAACCATGAAGCACGTCATCTTCATCGCCATGTCTCGGGAGATGGGTTTCTCACTGCCCTTGATTGCCGAGTATTTGCCGCGCTTCAAAGCGGGCAAGTTGTCGGCACAAGACATGATCGACGCGATCCTGGCGCGTGTGGCGGAGATTGACCAGCTGATCAGCGAGCAACAAACACTTCGTCAAAAACTGATGGACCACATCGGGTGGTTCAAGACCCAAGCCAGGAGAAAACCATGAGTCCATTGGAGATGCTGCAAAAAATCAACGCCATGGCCGAATTCAACCGCTGGTGCGGCATTGAGGTGACGGTGGCCGAACCCGGATTTGTCGAAATCCAGATGCCCTGGCGTGCAGAAGTGGGGCAGTACTCAGGTTATTTGCATGCGGGTTTGATCGGCACATTGATCGACACCGCCTGCGGTTTTGCGGCCGGGACTGTGGCGGGGCCGAATTTGTTGGCTGCCCACTTTTCGGTCAACTGCTTGCGCCCCGCTGTGGGTCAAAAGTTCATTACCCGAGCGCGGGTGGTCAAACCCGGTAAAGCACAGGTGTTCACCAGCTGCGATTTGTTTGCGGTGGATGCAGAGGGCGAAAAGCTGGTGGCCAACGGACAGACTTTGCTGACGGTGGTTCAGGCTGCGTGACCCATGTTGCGCGCGAGTGCGCTTGAGCGGCCATGGCCACCAAGGGGACTGAAAAAGCTACAATACTTGTCCAATCTATTGAACAAGTCACCATCATGCGAATCATCAGTTATTCCGAAGCACGCAACGGGTTGAAATCTGTGCTGGACGGCGTGGAAGACGATGCCGACATCACCATCATCACCCGCAGAGATGGCGGTGATGCTGTGGTCATGTCCATGGCGCACTACCAGAGCATGGCCGAAACTCTGTACTTGCTTTCAAGTCCCGCCAACGCAGCGCACTTGGCAGCATCCATTGCCGAGCACAAAGCCGGCAAAGCCAAACGACGTGAACTGATCACCCCATGAGCCGAGGGATTGCCTTCACCTCGCATGCTTGGGGTGATTACCTGTACTGGCAAGGACAGGACAAAAAGACACTTAAACGAATCAACCTGTTGATCGATGCCGCCAGGCGCGACCCCTTTGAAGGTATCGGTAAACCCGAGCCGTTGCTGGGCAATCTGTCAGGCTATTGGTCGCGTCGCATCGACGACGTGCATCGACTGGTCTACGCCGTGGACGATGTGGAGCTGACCGTGATTGCCTGTCGGGGGCATTACCAATAATCGGATCAAGTTCGCTGCCAAAGCGCCATCCCCCGCTGCGCCTTGCTCGCATCGCTGGGCATCAGCATCACAGAGCCTTGGGGTGTTTGGCGCAGCACATCGGCCAGCGCCATGAGGGCCTCTTCCGGGCCACTGAGCAGTTCCAATTCCAGCTCCAGCAGCGGCTCGCTCAGGTCGGTGCCGGGCACATGGATGTGGCCTTGGTCCAGCGCCACTTCGATCTTTGCGCCTCCATGGGCAATCACCCAGCGTTGGCGTTCGAAGTCGGTGCAAAACAGGGCGCGCAAGTTCGGGCGCAGCGTCATCAGGTTTTGCGCCAGCGCGGCGTCATCCACCAGTTTGTCGAACTGCAAGGCTCCCGGCGTCGTTGGGCCTTCCCACTCTTGCCTGCGTGACAGGCCGTTGTGGCTTTGGCCTGCGGTCTTCACGGTCAGCAGCCATTGCTCACCCGCCAGCCGCTCGCGCACCGCCATGCGGCGCTGTTGCAAGGCCAAGTCGGGCGTGTCGAAATAGGTGTTGAGCAGGCGTTGTGTGTTGCCTGCTTGGGTCAGCAGCGGGTGGGCCAGCAGGCGCGCTAGTTCGTCCGCAGACAGGCTGAGTTTGAGTTCGGTTTCCATGGTTGAAGGGCGGGGTCAGGGGGCTTGTCGGGGCTGAAGCCGCCGACCTACAAAAGGTTGGCCCCTTGTGCTTGTGTGTTCAGGCAAAGCGCTCGCGCAAATACGCCACGATCGCGGCCGAGTCCTTCAGCCAACGGGTTTGACCATCGGCTTCGGTGATCTGCAGGCACGGCACTTGGGTTGCGCCCGTAGCTTGCAACAAAGCGTCGCGGTTGGCGGTGTGGTGTTGCGCATCGCGCTTTTCAATCGGTAGCGACAGGCGGCGCATTTCCTGGCGCACCTTGATGCAAAAAGGGCAGGTGCTGAACTGGTAGAGCGCAAGGCTTTGGCACTGTTGGTCCACACGGGCTTGCGCCGCTGGTTCGCGCACCGTGCCAGTGGGCTGGGTCAGGCGCTCTTTGAGCAGCATGACGGGGCCCAGCACAACGCGCAGGGTTCGGAAGAAAGTACGGATCACGGTTTTCATAGGTGCTTGAAATTTCAAAAGTGGTTGGATGAAAAGGTTTGGGAGCCCCGGCCTCGGGGCGATGTGTGGTGGTCTGCGGGGCTCCATCGCGGCGAGGACACCGCTCCCACAAAAAAGCGTGAATAGCGAACATCATCGGGTCGGGTCAACAGAGCAAACGCGCCAAATAGTGGCCCGTGAAGCTGGCTTTGTTTTTGGCCAGCTGCTCTGGCGTGCCTTCGCCCAGCACTGTGCCGCCACCCGCACCACCCTCGGGCCCCATGTCGATCAGCCAGTCGGCGGTTTTGATGACGTCGAGGTTGTGTTCGATGATGACGATGGTGTTGCCCGCATTGCGCAGCTGGTGCAGCACTTTGAGCAGCAGGTCGATGTCGGCAAAGTGCAGGCCGGTGGTGGGCTCGTCCAATATGTACAGCGTGCGGCCGGTGTCGCGCTTGGACAGTTCCAGCGCGAGCTTGACGCGTTGCGCCTCGCCGCCCGAGAGGGTGGTGGCGCTTTGGCCCAGGCGGATGTAAGTCAGGCCCACATCCAGCAGGGTCTGCAACTTGCGCGCGATGTTGGGCACGGCGCTGAAGAACTGGTGCGCTGCTTCCACCGTCATGTTCAGGATCTGCGCGATGTTCTGGCCCTTGTATTGGACTTCGAGTGTTTCGCGGTTGTAGCGCATGCCGTGGCACACGTCGCAGGGCACGTACACATCGGGCAAAAAATGCATCTCCACCTTCACCATGCCGTCGCCCTGGCAGGCTTCGCAGCGACCGCCGGCCACGTTGAAGGAAAAGCGCCCTGGACCATAGCCGCGCTCACGGGCCGCGGGCACCTCGGCCATCAACTCGCGGATGTGGGTGAACAAGCCGGTGTAGGTGGCCGGGTTGCTGCGCGGCGTGCGGCCAATGGGGGACTGGTCGACGTTGATGACTTTGTCGAAATGCTCCAGGCCTTTGATCTCTTCGTGCACGGCGGCTTCGTCGTGGGCGCGGTGGATTTGGTGTGCTGCTGCCGTGTAAAGCGTGTCGTTGACCAGGGTGGACTTGCCCGAACCAGACACGCCGGTCACGCAGGTCAGCAAGCCCACAGGAAACTTCACGTTCACATTCTTCAGGTTGTTGCCGGACGCGCCCACGATCTCGATGAAGTCCTTGCCCGGTTTGTGGCGCTTGGGGATTTCGATCTTCTTGCGGCCCGACATGTACTGGCCCGTGACCGAATCGGGTGCGGCCAGGATGTCGGCGCAGGTGCCTTGCGCCATCACGCGCCCGCCGTGCACGCCCGCGCCCGGCCCCATGTCGATCACATGGTCGGCCACGCGGATCATGTCTTCGTCGTGCTCGACCACCAGCACGCTGTTGCCGATGTCGCGCAGGTGTTGCAGCGTGCCGATCAGGCGGTCGTTGTCGCGCTGGTGCAATCCGATGCTGGGCTCGTCCAGCACGTACATCACGCCCGTGAGCCCCGAGCCGATCTGGCTGGCCAGTCGAATGCGTTGGGACTCGCCGCCCGACAAGGTGTCGGCGCTGCGGTCCAAGCTCAAATAATTGAGGCCCACGTCGTTGAGGAACTTCAGGCGCAGCGCGATTTCGCGCACCACTTTGTCGGCGATCTCGGCCTTGGCCCCGTGCATGGTCAGGCCCTGAAAGTATTGTTGCGACTCGCCCAGGGTGATGTGGCTGATGTCGTAAATGGCGCGGGCTTGCGCGCCTTCGCCAATGCGCACATGGCGCGCCTCGCGATTGAGGCGCGTGCCTTGGCAATCGGTGCAGGCCTGCATGTTGCGGTAACGCGCCAAGTCTTCGCGCACCACGGCCGAGTCGGTCTCGCGGTAGCGGCGCGTCATGTTGGGAATGATCCCTTCAAACGGGTGCTTCTTGCTGACTTTTTTGCCTTGCGATGCGCCGGATTCCATCGTGTAGCTGAACTTGATTTCTTCCTCGCCCGAGCCGTGTAGCAGCACCTTTTGGTGAATCGGTGCGAGTTTTTCAAACGGCGCTTCGATGTCGAACTGGTAATGCTTGGCCAGGCTTTCGAGCATGCTGAAATAAAAGCCGTTGCGCCGGTCCCAGCCCTTGATGGCGCCGCTGGCCAAGCTGAGCGAGGGGAAGGCGACGACCCGTTCGGGGTCAAAAAATGCCATGCTGCCAATGCCGTCGCAGGTGGGGCAAGCACCCATGGGCGAGTTGAACGAGAACAGGCGTGGTTCCAGCTCGCTGATCGAGTAGGTGCACACCGGGCATGAGAACTTGGCGTTGAACAGGTGCTCTTTGCCCGTGTCCATCTCGAGTGCCACGGCGCGGTGTTCGGCCAGGTGCAGCGCGGCTTCAAAGCTTTCGGCCAGGCGTTGGAGCAGGGCGTCGCGCGCTTTGGCATCCTCTTCTGACCGAACCTTGATGCGGTCCACCACCACGTCGATGTTGTGTTTTTCGGTTTTTTTCAGCGTGGGCAGGTCTTCCACTTCAACGGTCTGACCATTGATGCGAAAACGCACATAGCCCAAGGCCTGCATTTGCTCGAAGACTTTTTCAAACTCGCCTTTTTTCTCTCTCGCAATCGGCGCGAGGATCATGAGCTTGGTGTCTTCGGGCAGGGCCAGCACGGCGTCCACCATCTGGCTGACGGTCTGCGCTTGCAGCGGCAGGTTGTGGTCGGGGCAATAGGGCGTGCCCGCGCGGGCAAACAGCAAGCGCAGGTAGTCGTGGATCTCGGTCACCGTGCCCACGGTGGAGCGCGGGTTGTGGCTGGTGGCTTTTTGCTCGATGGAAATGGCAGGCGACAAGCCCTCGATCAGGTCCACATCGGGCTTGTCCATGAGTTGCAAAAACTGCCGGGCATAGGTCGACAGGCTCTCCACATAGCGGCGCTGGCCTTCGGCATACAGCGTGTCAAAGGCCAGACTCGACTTGCCCGAACCCGACAGCCCGGTGATCACCACCAGCTGGTTGCGCGGGATGTCGAGGTCGATGTTTTTCAGGTTGTGGGTGCGGGCCCCGCGCACGCTGATGTGGGTTTGCCGCAGCGCTGAGGCCAGATACCGCGCGGGTTCGGGTTCGTCAGGCAAGAGAGGGGGGTCAGCAAGTTTCACGGTGGCGGTCAGATCGGCAAAACCTTTGATTATCCCTGTCGGGGCTGTGGCGGGCACTCGTTGGCGTTAATCGGGGACAATTGACCTATTGTTTTCACCCTGTTTGGGTTTTCTGTGGCCGACCTATCGCCGACATCTTCTTCATTGGACATGACGCCCACCGAGTGGCGTGCCAGTGCCTCTTTGGCAGGCATTTTTGCCTTGCGAATGTTGGGACTTTTTCTGGTTTTGCCGGTGTTTGCCCTGGAAGCACGCCGATACCCTGGGGGCGAAGACCCCCTTTGGCTGGGGCTGGCCATGGGTATTTATGGGCTGACGCAAGGCCTGTTGCAGTTGCCGTTTGGCATGGCATCGGACCGTTTCGGACGCAAGCGGGTGATTGTGCTGGGCTTGATCGTTTTTGCTTGGGGCAGTTTTTGGGCGGCTGCAGCCACCGATTTGACCCAGTTGCTCATCGGGCGCGGCCTGCAGGGGGCGGGGGCCGTGTCGGCGGCGGTCACGGCCTTGCTGGCCGACTTGACGCGCGACGAGGTACGCACCAAGGCCATGGCCCTGGTGGGTGGCAGCATCGGCCTGATGTTTGCGCTGTCATTGGTGGTGTCGCCTGTGCTGACGGCCTGGATCGGGTTTTCGGGTTTGTTCTGGTTGACCGGGGCGATGGCCCTGCTGGGCGTCGGCGTGGTTATTTGGGGGGCACCGCCCGCTCCGCCGCAAGCCTTGGTGCAAGGACGCGGACGGTTGTCCGATGTGCTGGCCCATGCCGATTTGATGCGTTTGAACTTGGGCGTGTTTGTGTTGCACGCCGTGCAGTTGGCCATGTGGCTGGCGGTGCCGGCTTTGTTGGTGCAGGCAGGTCTGGACAAGTCGCGGCATTGGCAGGTGTATTTGCCAGCGGTGTTGTTGTCGTTTTTGTTTCTGGGCGTGGTGTTTGCCATGGAGCGGCGTGGGCACCTGAAGAAAGTGTTTTTGCTTTGCATTGGCCTGATCGCCTTGGTGCAGGTGGGGTTGTTGATGCAGTCGGTGGGTACGCCATATCTGGGTGTTTTGGCGCTGGGTTTGCTGGTGTTTTTTTGCGGTTTTAATGCGCTGGAGGCGACTCAGCCCAGCCTGGCCTCGCGCATTGCACCCCCGGCCATGCGTGGAACGGCGCTGGGTATTTACAACACCCTTCAATCTTTGGGCTTCTTTGTGGGCGGTCTGGCGGGAGGCTGGCTGGTCAAGTCCTGGGGCAGCCCTGCACTGTTTTTGAGCTGTGGCGTGGCCATGCTGATTTGGTTGTTGTTGGCTTGGCCCATGCGGGCACCGGGCCGAGCTGGGCCTGTGGGGCAGTCCACCTGAGCCAATGGATGGGCCTGGGGCGTCCGAAGGGCCTTGGACAGAGGGGCGATTGGCCGCATAATTGGGCATCATCGAGGAGTTTTTCATGGCATCCGTCAACAAAGTCATCATCGTCGGCAACCTGGGAGCCGACCCCGAAACCCGCTATCTGCCCTCGGGTGATGCAGTCACCAGCATCCGCGTGGCCACCACCGACCGCTACAAGGACAAGGTCAGCGGAGAAATGCGCGAGGCCACCGAATGGCACAGCATCAGCTTTTTTGCCAAGCTGGCCGAAATCGCAGGCCAGTACCTGAAAAAAGGCAGTCAGGTTTATGTCGAGGGCAGTTTGCGGACCCGTAAATACACCGACAAAAACGGCGTGGAAAAGTACGCCACCGACATTCGCGCTGACACGATGCAGATGCTGGGCAGCCGTCAGGGTATGGGTGGCCCCGCCGATGACGGTGGCGGTGTCCGCCAGTCGACATCCGCTGCGCGACCTGCGGCTGCTGCTGCCCAGCGTCCGGCTTCTGCCTCCAAGCCTGCGGCCAGTAGCATCGACGACATGGACGACGACATTCCGTTCTAGAAGCCAAGAACAGGTTTGTCTGGCACAACCCGTGGTTAACCCACGGGTTTTTTTATGGACATGAAGGGCGCGAGCACCATGAATGAAAGACCTTGGGCTGCATCGACAGAGCATGTGGGCTTTGCCTGGTTTGCCATGGTCATGGGCCTGTGCGGTCTGTCGTTGGCATGGGCGCGCGCTGCGGACCTTTTGGGGGCAGTGGCCCTGCAGGTCTCAAAGGGTCTGGGCTGGCTGGCCGGGGGGGTTCTGCTGTTGCTGTTGTGGGCCACGGTCTGGCGTTGTGTGCACTTTGCGCAGGCGGTGCTGGTCGATTTGCGCCATCCTGTGCGTCAGGTCTTTGTGGCCGCTGTGCCCTCATCGTTGGTGCTCTTGGCCACGGTCTGGGTGACACATCGGGGCTACAGCCTTTGGGCCGATGCGCTTTGGATGTTGGGCGCTTCGGGTTTGTTGTTGATCACTGTGGCCGTCATGTGGCGTTGGCTGCAGCACGGTCTGTCTCCTGAGCATTTCTGGCAGGGCATGACGCCCGCCGTGTTCATTCCGGTGGTGGGCAATGTGTTGCCTGCTTTGGCGGGGGTGACGCTGGGCCATCCGGTCTGGGCGGCTGCGCAGTATGGTGTTGCAGCGCTGTTGTGGCCGGTGGCCCTGGTCTTGGTGCTGGTGCGCATTGGCGTGGTGGGCTTGTGGCCTGCACGCATGCTGCCCACCACGTTCATCACCATGGCACCGCCTTCAGTGTTGGCTTTGTCGGGTCAGCAATTGGGGGTGCCCGAGGTAATGATGCACATGCTTTGGGGCCTGGCGCTGTTCTTCTCACTGGTGTCTTTGACAATGCTCAGGCGTTGTTTGCAACAGCCCTTTGGCATGCCTTTTTGGGGCATGTCCTTTCCTTTGGCTGCTTCGGCTGCACTGTCCGTGCACCTGGCTGTCAGCCAGGGCATGGGGCAGCTTGCGGCCCTGGGGTGGTTGTTGACTGTGTCGGGGGCGATTGGCGTCCTGTTGTTGGCCACTTGCCGGGATGGGCTGCAGGGCCGTTTGCTGGTGCCTGAGCCGCCAGTGCAGTTGGCAGCCCGGTCGTCAGAGGCCCCCTGAGACGGAGCAGTCCGGATGGGGGCTTCTGTGCCCGTGGCCTGCCCTGGGTTTTTTGGTCAGAATGTGGGTATGAACGAAATCACTTCCCGTTTTTTGCCGCAAGAACACGCCCAGCGGCGTGAGTTGCACAATGAGGTCCACGCCCGACCACCTGCTCATGTCAGGTTGCCGGCGCTGATCGTGTATGCGGCTTTGCTCAATGAGGGGGTTTCGCGTGAGCAGGAGTGGGCCCACCTGCGGCTGTTACCCGGCCATGCCGAATTGGAGCTGGATCGTTTGCAGGGCAATTTCTTGCGTTTGCGTTGTGACCATTTCACTGTGAAGTGGGAGCGTCACACCGAGTTCACCCGCTATTCGATTGTCCAGAACCTGCCCGCCCATGCGCAATGGGGCGCACAGTTGCCTGAGCTGGCGTCGCATGTGGCCGTGGGTACCGAATGGTTGCGGGGTTTGCCGGGTCAAACCATGGCGGCCATTCAGTTGGGCATGTTGTCAGTTGACATGTCTTTGCCCGACCTGATGGTCCAAGCCCAAAGCTGGTTGGGGCCTGGAACGATTTTGGCCTCCCGCATGGGCAACACTGCTGAGGGTTTGTCACACTCGTGCATCCTGACCCATTTCCAGATCGGCGATGATGGTTTTGAGCGCATGCTGGTGTTGGCACCACCTGATACCTCCGAGGCAAGGGCAGGCCGAATATCGCAGCGACTGCTGGAGCTGGAGACCTACCGATTGATGGCTTTGCGCGGCTTGCCCGTGGCCAAAAACCTTTCTGCCATGTTGTCTTCCGCTGAGGGGCAGTTGGCCGACATCACGGGCTTATTGGAGCGCAAGGGTGAAAGCGATCAGGCCTTGCTGGATTTGCTGGTGTCTTTGGCGGCCCGCATCGAACGTGCAACGGCTGAGCATGGGTTCAGATTTTCTGCGACAAGCGCCTATGACACACTGGTCAGCCAGCGCCTGGCGGAGTTGCGAGAGCGGCCGATTTCGGGGATTCAAACGCTGGGTGAATTCATGCAGCGGCGTTTGTCACCGGCCATGGCCACCGTGATGGCCACCGAAAAACGCTTGGCATCTTTGGCCGAGCGGGTCTCGCGCACCAGTGCCTTGTTGCGCACCCGTGTGGACATTGCCACTGAAACGCAAAACCAAGTCTTGCTTGAAAAACTGACTCGCGGTCAAGAGCTGCAACTGCGCCTGCAAGTGACGGTGGAGGGCCTGTCGATGGCCGCCATCTCTTATTACGTGGTCAGCCTGCTTCTTTATGCCTTCAAGGGCCTGAAGGCCTATGGTCTGCCCTTCAACCCTGAAATGGCCGTGGCTTTGATGCTGCCTTTGGTGTTGTGGAGCGTTTGGCGCAGCCGCCAAAAAATCCAAGAGAAACTGCACGGATCGGACACCTGACCTCATGGAGCTGCGACAACTGCGGTATTTTGTGCGGGTGGTGGAGTTGGGCAGCATCAGCCGGGCTGCTTTGGATCTGGACTTGGTGCAGTCGGCCCTGAGCCAGCAAATCACCCGACTCGAAGGAGAGCTGAGCACACGTTTGTTGCAGCGCAGCCCGCAGGGCGTGACGCCCACCGAGGCGGGGGTGGCGTTTTTCCGCGAGGCGCAGTTGACCTTGCGGCACGCCGAGCAGGCCATTCGCGCTGCCCAGCAGGCGCGTTTGTCGGGGACGGTGAGCGTGGGCCTGGCGCCGACCACAGCGGCGGTACTGGGTTTACCGCTGATGCAGGCCATGCGTGAGCGTTACCCGGATGTGCGCTTGCACATGGTCGAAAGCCTCTCGGGGCATTTGTCGGCCATGCTCAACGCACGGCAGCTCGATTTGGCGGTGCTGTTTGATTTGCCGATGGCGGGTGGCCAATCCTTGCAAGCGGCCAGGCGCTGGAGTGTTTTGCCGCTGATTGAAGAAGATATTTTCCTCATTTCTGCACGATCCAGCAGAGCCAGAAAATCCCCCCAGAGCCTGCGCATGGCGCAGCTGTGTGATGAGCCCTTGATTTTGCCGACGGGCCCGCATGGCTTGCGCAGTGGCCTGAATGCGGCATTTTCCCGAGCCAAGGTAGATCCTCTTGTGGTCATGGAAATGGACTCTTTGGCCATGCTGATGGATGCCGTCGGTGCTGGACTGGGCTCCACACTGCAACCTTGGGCTGCGGTGGCGCGCATACCCGGGGCCACCGAGAGCCTTTGTATGACCCGCATCAGCGATCATCAAGTCCGACGCGTGAATTTCTTATGTGGACTGTCGGACGATGAGCTGTCGCCAGCCGCTTTGGCGACCCGTGTGGTCTTGGCGGATTGTGTCCGCACCTTGGTTCGTTCTGGTGTCTGGTTGGGCGCCAGTCTGAGCGTTCCGTCATCCCATCTTGAGGTGGAGACACAAGCAGTCAAGTCTTGACCACTGACTTGCGGCGGCTTCCAGGACGCAGGCCGAGCAGCAACTCATAAAGCTTCTCGGCCGCTGGTGTGAAGCTGCGGCCCTTGCGGCGAATCAGTCCAATGCGCCTTGTGATGATGGGGTCAAACAAAGGCACGCTCGCCAATACCGGGTGATCTGCGCTGGGCATGGCCAATGACGGCACCGCAGCCACACCCATGCCCGCTTCGACCAAACCCAACAAGGTGGTGACATGCTGGGCTTCGTAAATACTTTGCGGCCTTTGATCTGCAGACGCTAAAGCCAAATCGAGCAGCATGCGATTGCCCGAAGATTTGGAAACAGACATGAAGTCGTATTGCCCCAGTTCTTGCCAGCTGACTTTTCTTTTTTTGGCCAGCGGGTGATCTTTTCTGCAGGCGGCGACAAAGCGCTCTTCCAGAATGCTGCGAAATTCAATGCCGGGTTCGTCGTTGCCCATGAAGTTGACCCCGAAGTCGGCTTCGCCACTGGCCACGACCGAAAGCACCTCATTGGCGCTGGCGTCGTGCACTTTGATTCGGATGCGTGGAAACCTGGCGTGGTAAGTGCGCAGCACTTGCGGTAAGAAATAGTAAACAGCAGAGGGTACGCAGGCGACGGTGACTTCGCCCATGCGAGCGCCTCCGACTTCTTGAATGCCTAGCAAGGTCTCATCGAGGTCGTCAAGCAATAGGCGCACCTTGCGGGCGAAGTCTCTTCCAACACCCGTCAGACTCATGCTGCGGGTGCTTCTGTCGATCAATTTCACACCCAGAGCGTTTTCAAGTTTGTCGATGCGACGGCTGAAGGCTGGTTGTGAAATGTGGACGGCTTCTGCTGCTTTTCGAAAGTTGCCCAGTTCAGCTGCGGCAGAAAAGGCCTGCAGGTCATGCAAATCGAAGTTGATGTTCATGTCGAATTCAGTCTTGTGTTTTTTGCATCAATACTTTTTAAAAATGCAATTCACAAAATTCTACACAGATCGCATCATCCGCACCCATGACTACTTCATTGCCTTGCGTCCTGATGCGTTCAGGAACTTCACGCGGCCCTTTTTTCCTTCGTGAATGGCTGCCCAAAGATGATCATGTGCGGGATCGTGTGTTGCAAAGCGCCATTGGTGCAGCCGATCCGTCACAAATCAACGGATTGGGCGGCGGTACCACATTGACAAGCAAGGTCGCCATGGTTTCAAGATCTTCTCGCGTGGACTGCGACGTGGATTACCTGTTTGCCCAGGTCGGACCCAACGGGGTGGATACCCGTCCCAATTGCGGGAACATGTTGGCGGGTG
Organism: Limnohabitans sp.; assembly: GCF_023910625.1. Classification (NCBI taxonomy): domain Bacteria; kingdom Pseudomonadati; phylum Pseudomonadota; class Betaproteobacteria; order Burkholderiales; family Comamonadaceae; genus Limnohabitans; species Limnohabitans sp. The sequence goes on along the minus strand of NZ_JAAVVW010000002.1, from coordinate 444,953 downwards.
TGGCGCCATTTGCCGTTGAGCAAGGCTTGATTGCGGCCGTGGATGGCATGACCACGGTGCGTGTGAACAACGTCAATACCGGAGCGCGCATTGATGTGCAAATTCACACACCCAATGGTCAAGTCGTCTATGACGGCAATATGAGCATAGACGGGGTGGCTGGCACTGCGGCACCGGTTTACTTGAATTTTCTGGACGCATGGGGTGCCGTGACTGGAAAACTTTTTCCCACAGGTGCTCGCGTCAACTTGATCGATGGGGTGGAGGTGACCTGCATCGATGCTGCGATGCCCATGGTCTTGATGCGTGCCCCGAGCATGGGTGTCAAAGGCACTGAGAGCGCCTCTGAACTGGATGCCATGCCCGATCTTTTGGCCCGCATGGAGCGCATTCGCCTGCAAGCTGGTCGCCTCATGGGCTTGGGTGATGTGTCCGCCAGTGTGATGCCCAAGCCTGTGCTGGTCAGTCCGGGTCAAGACCCCATGGCCATCGTGTCACGCTATTTCACGCCCTGGCAGTGTCATACCGCCCATGCCGTCACAGGTGCTATCGGTGTGGCCACTGCGTTTGCTTTGCCTGGTACGGTTGCCAGCCGGTCGGTGTGCGTCGAGGGTGAACAAATTTTCAAAGTGGTGCACCCCTCGGGTGTGATTCAGATAGCCGCTGAGGTCAGGGGGCAGGCGGATCAGCAGGAATTGGTTCGGGCATCCGTGGTTCGTACGGTTCGAAAAATCATGGAAGGTGTTTTGCATGTTCCCGCTGATTTGGCGTTTCAATAAGGCTGGCAGATTCAAATAAGAACCGTAAGGATTGGCCCCTCATCTAGGTGCACGTTGTCAAGAACCTTTTGGCGAAGATCCAGGCGCAGGACAACAAGCTGAGTGGTGTTTCTGCGGGGCATGGCTCGCCTGATTGAACAAGATGAAAAGTCAGCTGCCATCACTTTTCATGATGCCCCCATCCTTGGAGGCGGGTTCACAGTCCCCTTTTTGGGGGTTAAATTTAAAAATATCTTTAACATGAGAGTTTCCATGGACTTTCAACCTAAAGACTAAACCGCCCTTGTGACCGAGGTGAGCATGGACATTGTGGTGAACGTCGACGCTGGGCATGGCCAATCGGATGACTTTTCTGGTATCGCTTATGGCCAGTGACATCACGGGTGCGGTGATTCCTGTGGACGGTGGTTTTCGCAAATACCAGTTCTGATCTGACCCGGGCCCTGCGCCCTGAAAGTGTTTATGACGGTCGATGTTTTGGTGATTGGCGGCGGCAACGCCGCTTTGTGTGCAGCGCTCATGGCCCGCGAAGGCGGTGCCAGTGTGATGCTGCTGGAGTCGGCACCGCGCGAGTGGCGTGGTGGTAATTCAGGTCACACGCGCAATTTGCGTTGCATGCACGATGCACCGCAAGACGTGCTGGTCGATGCTTACCCGGAAGAAGAGTTCTGGCAAGACTTGCTCAAGGTCACTGGCGGCTTGACGGATGAGCATTTAGCGCGCTTGGCCATCCGCCACTCGGCCACATGCAGACCCTGGATGGTCAAGCATGGTGTGCGTTTTCAGCCGTCTTTGTCTGGGGCTTTGCACACGGCCCGTACCAATGCGTTCTTCATGGGCGGGGGCAAGGCCTTGGTCAATGCCTTTTACCGCAGCGCCGAACAGCTGGGCGTGGAGATCCACTACAACGCCGAGGTGGATACCGTCGAATTGGACGAGGGGCGCTTTGTGGCCGCATCGGTCATGCACAAGCTGGCCGATGGCAGCGTGCGGCGCGAACGTGTGGAGGCCCGTGCTTGCGTGATGGCCGCGGGGGGCTTTGAGTCCAACCGCGAATGGCTGCGCGAGGCCTGGGGCCAAAACGAGCGCGGTGAGTACCCGGCCGATCAGTTTCTGATCCGGGGCACGCGTTACAACCAGGGCGTGTTGCTCAAATACATGCTGGACCAAGGCGCTGACCGCATTGGTGACCCGACACAAGCCCATATGGTGGCCATTGATGCCCGCGCACCCTTGTACGACGGTGGCATTTGCACCCGCATCGACTGCGTGTCCCTGGGGGTGGTGGTCAACCGTGAGGCGCGCCGTTTTTACGACGAGGGCGAAGATTTTTGGCCCAAGCGCTACGCCATTTGGGGCCGTTTGGTGGCCCAGCAGCCGGGGCAGGTGGCGTATTCCATCATCGACGCCAAGGCGGTGGGCCGTTTCATGCCGCCGGTGTTTGAAGGCACCCAGGCGGACAGCCTGCCCGAGTTGGCCCGCCAGCTGGGCCTGGACGAGGCCACCTTCATGAAGACCTTGAACGATTACAACGCCGCTTGCCGTGAGGGCACTTTTGACCACACGGCTCTGGACGATTGCCACACCGAAGGGGTCACGCCCGCCAAAACCCACTGGGCCAGGCCGCTGGACACGGCCCCTTATTTCGCCTATGCCGTCAGGCCCGGCGTGACGTTCACCTATTTGGGATTGAAAACCGATGAGACCACCGCTGTGCGATTCAAAGACCAGCCCAGCCCCAACCTGTTTGTGGCGGGCGAAATGATGGCCGGCAATGTGCTGGGCAAGGGTTACACCGCCGGGGTGGGCATGACGATTGGCACGGCTTTTGGCCGCATTGCGGGAGAGCAAGCGGCCAAAACCGTCCACGCCCAAAAGAAAGGCACTGCCCATGCAAACGCTTGAAGCCCTGACCCAAGATGCCCGCGCCTTGGCGCGGGGCGAGATGACGGCACCCGAAGCCGAAGTGGTCCGTCAAATGCAAATTTGCAACGGATGCCGCTATTGCGAAGGTTTTTGTGCGGTGTTCCCGGCCATGACGCGCCGCCTGGAGTTTGGCAAGGCCGACATCCATTACATGGCCAACCTCTGCCACAACTGCGGGGTGTGTTTGCACGCCTGCCAGTACGCACCGCCGCATGACTTTGCCATCAATGTGCCCAAGGCCATGGCGCAAGTGCGTGGCCAGACTTATGCCGACTACGCCTGGCCTCCGGCCCTGGGCAGTCTGTACCAGCGCAATGGCTTGACCTTGTCGGTGGCACTCGCTTTGGGTTTGGCTTTGTTTTTGGCCTTGGCGATGCTGCGTCAAGGCACGCTGTGGGGCGCGCCCGTGGCCGGTGGTTTTTATGCGGTCTTTCCCCACAACCTGATGGTGAGCTTGTTTGCGCCCATCTTCTTGTTTGCCGTGCTGGCCCTGGCGCTCGGCGTGATGCGCTTTTGGCGTGATGTGACGCCCGCCACCAGCGGTGCGGGTTTGACGTCCCCCGCCGCTGCCGAGGCCGCAAACGCAGCGCTGCAATTGAAGTACCTGGACGGTGGACACGGCGAAGGTTGCCACAACGAGGACGACGCCTGGACGCATGCCCGCAGGCGTTTCCACCACCTGACGTTTTACGGTTTCATGTTGTGCTTTGCCGCCACCAGCGTAGCCACGCTGTACCACTATGTGTTGGATTGGCCCGCACCTTATGACCTGACGACTTTGCCCAAGTTGCTGGGCGTCATTGGTGGGGTGAGCCTGACGCTGGGCACGGCCGGTTTGTGGCGCTTGAACCTGCGCCGCCATCCGGAGCACGGGGATGCGGCGCAAAAGCCGATGGACCGGGGTTTCATTGCCTTGCTGTTTTTGGTCAGCGTGACCGGCTTGTTGCTGTGGTTGCTGGGCCAAACGGCGGCCATGCCTTTGATGTTGGCGGTGCATCTGGGTGCGGTGATGGCTTTGTTCCTGACGCTGCCCTACGGCAAGTTTGCGCACGGCATTTTCCGCACGGCCGCTTTGCTGCGCTTTGCCGTCGAAAAGCGGCAGCCCAATCGGCTGGGTCTGGGCGGGGAATAAGTCAGGCCGCTGGGTTGGGGCAGGCGCTGGCCGAGTGGATCACGCCGCCGCCCAGGCACACCTCGCCGTCGTACAGCACGGCACTTTGGCCGGGGGTGACGGCCCATTGGGGATCGCTGAACGAAAGTTCAAAGCCCGATGCCCCATCGGTTGTGCCGAGCGCTTGCAGCCTGCAAGGCGCATCCGTTTGCCGGTAGCGCGTCTTGGCGGCGTAGGCTCCAGCCGCAGGGGCCTGGCCCGAGCACCAGCTCACATCCGTGGCTTGCAGTTGCGGCGACAAGAGCCAGGGGTGGTCGTGGCCTTGCACCACCCACAAGGTGTTGTTGGGGATGTCCTTGCGGGCCACAAACCAGGGTGTGTGTTCGCCCGCACCCCTCAAGCCGCGCGCTTGCAGCGCCTTCATGTCGGCCCCTTTGGCCTTGATGCCGCCAATGCCCAGGCCCTGTCGCTGGCCCAAGGTGTAAAAGCTCAGCCCCACATGCTTTCCAATGGTGCGGCCCGTCGGGTCCTTGATGGGACCGGGTTCTTTGGAGATGTAGCGGTTTAAAAACTCGCGAAACGGCCGCTCGCCGATGAAGCAGATGCCCGTCGAGTCTTTCTTTTTGGCATTGGGCAAACCGATCTCTTCGGCGATACGGCGCACCTCAGTCTTGTGCAGTTCGCCCACTGGAAACAGGGTTTTGGACAACTGCGCCTGGTTCAGGCGGTGCAGGAAATAGCTTTGGTCTTTGCTGGGGTCCAGGCCCTTGAGCAGTTCAAACAGACCGCTGGTGGTGTTCTGCCGCACTCGGGCGTAATGGCCGGTGGCGATTTTTTCGGCCCCCACGCGCATGGCGTGGTCCAGAAACGATTTGAACTTGATTTCGGCATTGCACAGGATGTCCGGGTTGGGCGTGCGCCCGGCTTGGTACTCGCGAACAAACTCCGAGAACACCCGGTCTTTGTAATCGGCAGCAAAGTTGACATGCTCTATCTCGATGCCCAGCACATCGGCCACGGCGGCGGCATCCACAAAGTCGATGTTGGACGAGCAGTATTCGCTGTCATCGTCGTCTTCCCAGTTCTTCATGAAGATGCCAATGACTTCATGGCCTTGCTGCTTGAGCAAATGGGCCGTGACGGCCGAATCGACGCCGCCGGACAGGCCGACGACCACACGCTTGAATTTGGACATGGGCGCATTATCCGATGACCTGCGCGTGCGGAGGGTGAAAAGGGGGCGGGTTTGTTGCATCCACTGGATAATGGCGGTCTTTGGTTTTTTGATGACTATGTTTAACAACGGGGCTCAAGATAAGACTTGGCTGGCGCGCTGTCGCAGTGTGCTTGCGAAGTTCGTCCTGGTTACCCACCGTGGTCTTGCCGTGTTGGGCTTGCTGGTGGCCGTGTTGTTTGGCTTGTTGTGGTTACAGCCGCAGTGGTTGCAGCCCTCAGAGCAGCGCCTGGCTGCCTGGTTGCGTGAGCGCAAGGTCCTGATGGCCTGGTGGCCCAAAAATACAGCCGACCGAGCCACTGCTGTGCATTTGAAAGACTTGTCTCCCCAGCAGGCGCTGGTTGCCAATTGGTTGGCCCGCAAATACCGGGTTGCACCCGAACCTTTGGCGGCTTTGGTGGCAGAGGCTCATGTGCTTTCCGCGTCTTCGAAGCTGCCAGCCCATCTGATTTTGGCGGTGATGGCCATCGAGTCCGGTTTTCACCCTTATGCGCAAAGTCATGCAGGTGCTCAGGGACTGATGCAGGTGATGACTGGGGTGCATGCCCAACGGTACGAGGCCTATGGTGGTCGTCTGGCCGCTTTTGATCCTGTTACCAATTTGCGTGTCGGGGCAGCGGTGTTGTCTGACGCGATCAAGTTGCGCGGCGGATCGGTTGAGCAAGGTCTCAAGTTTTACCTGGGGGGCTATGCCTTGATCGAAGACGGTGGTTACGTGGCCAAGGTCATGGCAGAAAAAGAGAGATTGGACGCTGTTGCGGCAGGGCAAAGGGTTCAAACGGATTAAATTTGCCACCTGCGACTTTGCGGCCTGAAAGACAAGCTTTAGGCACGGATGAAGAAAATGGCACTCATCACCAAACCTGTGCTGATCACCAGCCAGCGTACCCATTGCACCGGCAAGCGTTTGGCCAAGCGTGCTCCAGCCCAGCCCCCTGCTGTGGCCCACACCATCATCCAGACTGCTTGAGGCCAGACAATGGCGCCTGCCAGAGCAAACGCCAGCACCGAGAGCAAGGACAAGACAAAAGAATTGAGATTCTTGAGCGCATTGACCGTGTTCAGTCGGGATTCGCCTGTCAAGGTATACAGCGCCATCAACAAGATGCCGAGTCCCCCATTGAAGTAACCGCCATAAATGGCCACCGCCATGAGGCCAGGCAGCCGCCAGGCAGGATGACCTTGACCTGAGTTTCTTTTGGCCAATGCAGGACCCGCAGCAAAGAGCCCGGTTGCCAGCAGCAGGAGCCATGGCACCAGGCCAGAAAAGACCTTGGCGGGAGTCAGCAGCAACAGGCCCGCACCCATCAAACCGCCCAGCGCCGCGATGAGCACCTCACGTTGGATCAGAGATTTGGGCAAGGCCTGCAATTCGGACCGGAAGCCCCATGTGCTGCCCAGATAGCCTGGGCTGACAGCCATGGCACTGGTGGCATTGGCAGCCATCGGGGGAACGCCTGCAAACACCAAAGCCGGAAATGTCAGGAAACTACCCCCTCCGGCAATGGCGTTGAGTACGCCTGCAGCAAATGCGGCACCTCCCGTGAGCAACCACAAGGCTTCACCAAGCCATGCCCCGTTCATGGCTGCAAGGGGGGTAACTCGGTCACAGCTGCATCGGTGTGGATCACAAGCAGCGGAAAGCGTTGCCCCGCCAAATGGTCTTCGATGCAGCGCAAGACCAAGGGGCTGCGGTGACGGTGTGCGCTCTCGCGGACTTCTTGAGGGGTCATCCAGAGCGTCCGCACAATGCCTTCGTCCAGCACCAGACCCTGCTGAACATCGCCAATGTCGCCGCAAAAAGCCATGCGTACATAGGTGATGTCTTCACCCGTTTGAGGCCTTTGGAAGCGAGACAAGTAAATGCCCACCAACTCTTTGGGCGTGAAATGGCGAGCCGTTTCTTCGAGGGTTTCGCGTGCACAGCCTTGTGCAGGCGATTCCCCGGGGTCGAGGTGACCTGCGGGGTTATTGAGCTTCAGGCCTTCTTGGGTGTGCTCTTCAATCAACAGGTAGCGGCCCTCTTTTTCGATGATGGCGGCCACGGTGACATTGGGTTTCCAGCGGGTGTCCATGGACTCCATTATGAGCGTCTTGTGGCCCTAGAGCCGGGCCAGGGATCTTTTGTCGGCCCGGCCAAAGAGCTGCAGTTGATGATATTGGTTCTTGTGAATTTTTGGAGCACACTTCAAATCCATCAGAAGATCAGGATGCAGAAGGGGACAGACTTCAGTTAAGCTGATGGGATACACTTTTTTCTTTGGATAGAGTGAGGAGACATTGATGCAAACAGGCGAAACCACGCCCAAGACCCAACGCATTGGCGTGCCGAGGGAAGTATTCCCCGGTGAAAAACGTGTTGCCACTGTGCCCGATGTGGTGACCAAACTGGTCAAACTCGGCTTTGCCGTGGGGGTTGAGCAAGGCGCAGGCGATCTCGCTGACCTGTCAGACGACGCCTATCTGCAAGCCGGCGCCACGATTGCGCCGAATGCCCAGGCGCTGTGGAGCGGCAGCGACATTGTCTTCAAGGTGCGGGCCCCCACGCCTGACGAAGTGGCGCTGATGCACGAAGGTCAAACGGTGATCGGCTTTCTGTGGCCCGCACAAAACCCCGATTTGATGCAGCAATTGGCGGCCAAAAAGGTGACGGCGCTGTCGATTGATGCCTTGCCCCGCACGCTCAGCCGCGCCCAAAAGATGGACGCGCTGACCTCCATGGCCGGCGTCAGTGGCTACCGCGCGGTGGTGGAAGCTGCCAACGCCTTTGGCCGTTTCTTCAACGGCCAGATCACGGCTGCGGGCAAAGTACCCCCTGCCAAAGTGTTCATTGCCGGTGCCGGTGTGGCCGGTTTGGCCGCCATTGGTGCGGCCGCCAGTTTGGGCGCCATCGTGCGCGCCAACGACACCCGCGCCGAAGTGGCCGACCAGGTTGTGTCGTTGGGCGGTGAGTTCGTGAAGGTGGACTACGAAGAAGAAGGCTCAGGCGGCGGCGGTTACGCCAAGGTCATGAGCGAAGGCTTCCAGGCCGCGCAGCGCGAGATGTACGCCAAGCAGGCCAAAGAGTGCGACATCATCATCACCACCGCGCTGATCCCCGGCAAACCCGCGCCCAAGCTGATCACCGCCGAGATGGTGCAAAGCATGAAACCCGGCAGCGTGATTGTGGACATGGCTGCCGAGCAAGGCGGCAACTGCGAGTTGACCGAACCCGGCAAGGCCGTGGTCAAGCATGGCGTGACCATTGTGGGCTACACCGACCTGGCGTCGCGCATGGCGCGCCAGTCGTCCACGCTGTACGGCACCAACTTGTTTCGTTTGACTGAAGAGTTGTGCAAGACCAAGGACGGCGTGATCAACGTCAACATGGAAGACGACGCGATCCGGGGCCTCACGGTCATCAAGGATGGCGAGATCACCTGGCCTGCACCGCCATTGGTGGTGGCCCCCAAGCCCGCACCCAAGCCTGCCGCGGCGCCCACCGCCAAAAAAGGCCACGGCCATGGCGAGCCATCTGGCCCCATGCCGGTGGGCCAGTTGCTCATCGTGTCGGCGGTCGCTGCCGTGCTGCTGGTGCTGGTCGGTGCCTATGCGCCCGCTGCGTTCCTGTCGCACTTCACGGTGTTTGTGTTGGCCTGCTTTGTAGGCTACATGGTGGTCTGGAACGTCAAGCCTGCGCTGCACACCCCGCTCATGAGCGTGACCAATGCGATCAGCTCCATCATCGCCATTGGCGCGCTGGTGCAGATCTCGCCCTTGGCTGCGGCCGGACGGCCCAACACGCTGATTGGCATTCTGGCGGCTTTGGCCCTGGTGCTGACGGCCATCAACATGTTTGGCGGTTTTGCCGTCACCCAGCGCATGCTGGCGATGTTCCAAAAGTAAATGAATTTGGGGACAGATCTTCAGCTCTGTCCCCGACTGATTGAAGAATTTGGGTACAGATCCAGCTCTGTCCCCGACTGATTGAAGAATTTGGGGACAGATCTTCAGCTCTGTCCCCGACCGATTAAGAAAAGAGACGTTTATGAACTCAAGTCTGGCCACGGTCGCCTACATCGGCGCGACCATTCTTTTCATCCTTAGCTTGGGCGGTTTGTCCAACCAGGAAACCGCACGGCGCGGCAACCTCTACGGCATGATCGGCATGAGCCTGGCCGTCCTGGCCACCATCTTTGGCCCGCAAGTCACGGCCGAGGGCATCCCCATGATCTTGGGCGCCATGCTGGTGGGCGCGATCATTGGCCTGTACGCTGCGCGCAAAGTGCAGATGACGCAAATGCCCGAACTCGTGGCGCTCATGCACAGCATGGTCGGCATGGCGGCGGCGCTGGTGGGTTATGCCACTTACGTGGACCCCGAAGCTTCCAAGAATTTGGAAGGCGCAGCGCACGCCATCCACGCGGGTGAAATCTACATTGGTATCTTCATCGGCGCTGTGACTTTTTCCGGTTCGGTGGCGGCGTTTGGCAAGTTGTCCGGCCGCATCGGTGGCAGCCCCTTGTTGTTGCCCGGCCGCCATTGGCTCAATCTGGTGGGCTTGATTGCGGTGATTTATTTTGGCCGTGAATTCATGAGCGCCCACACGGTGGAAGAGGGCATGCTGCCCTTGATCATCATGACCGCCATCGCCTTGCTGTTCGGCATCCACATGGTCATGGCCATTGGTGGTGCCGACATGCCGGTGGTGGTGTCCATGCTCAACAGCTATTCCGGCTGGGCCGCAGCGGCCACCGGCTTCATGCTGAGCAACGACTTGTTGATCGTGATCGGTGCCTTGGTCGGCTCCAGTGGCGCGATTTTGTCCTACATCATGTGCAACGCCATGAACCGGAGTTTCATCAGCGTGATCGCCGGGGGCTTTGGCACCACGGCCGCAGCGCCCAAGCCAACGGGCGAAGCGGCCGAGCCGGTGGGCGAGGTCAGCCCCATCTTGGCCGCTGAAACAGCCGAGCTGCTGCGCGACGCCAAAAACGTGATCGTGGTGCCCGGCTACGGCATGGCCGTGGCGCAGGCGCAGCACACGGTGTTTGAAATCACCAAGCAACTGCGTGGAAAAGGCGTGAACGTGCGCTTTGGCATCCACCCCGTGGCGGGCCGCATGCCGGGCCACATGAATGTCTTGTTGGCCGAGGCAAAAGTGCCTTACGACATCGTGTTCGAGATGGACGAGCTCAACGACGACTTCCCGGACACCGACGTGGCCATCGTGATCGGTGCCAACGACATCGTGAACCCTGCGGCGCAGGATGACCCGACCAGCCCGATCGCCGGCATGCCGGTGCTCGAAGTCTGGAAGGCCCGCACCAGCATTGTGATGAAGCGTTCCATGGCCAGCGGCTACGCCGGCGTGGACAACCCGCTGTTCTACAAAGAGAACAACCGCATGTTGTTTGGCGATGCCAAAAAGATGCTCGATGAGGTGCTGATGGCCTTGAAGGCTTGAGGCTGCCGCCGCACGTCAGACAAGGGGCCCCTGTGGCCCCTTTTTTCTGATGGTGTTTTTGTGTACCAAGATTCGCCACTGCCAACATCGGCCATGTTCACGACGCAAGCCTGCGATCCGGTCTTTTCCTTGGTGTCCGTTGTGGTGAGTTCATGGGTCTTTGATGCATGACTTTTTCATCGTGCACAGTGGGGTGCCAAGAGGCCATGGCCTTTGCTTGCAAACCTCGGGAAATCCAGCATGAGTAAGCGTCAGTTTGACGTCAGGAGTGCGGTAGACTGATCGCAGGAGAACCTCACATGTACCTGAATCCCATTTGGCTCAAGAGTTACCCAGAAGGTGTGCCCGCTGACATTGATCCCAGCCAATACAGCTCGCTGGTGGGCTTGCTCGAAGAGAGTTTTGCCAAATACGCAGATCGCACTGCTTACAGCTTCATGGGCAAGGATTTGAGCTTTGCCCAAACCGACCAGGAAAGCTTGGGGCTAGCAGCTTACTTGCAATCGTTGGGCTTGAGCAAAGGCGATCGCGTCGCGGTCATGATGCCCAATGTGCCGCAGTACCCGGTGGCAGTGGCGGCCATTTTGCGGGCCGGTTTGGCGGTGGTCAATGTCAATCCGTTGTATACCGCCCGTGAACTGGAGCACCAGCTCAAGGACTCGGGGGCCAAGGCGATTGTCATCATCGAGAACTTTGCCGCCACCCTCGAAAAGTGCATTGCACAAACCCCAGTGCAGCATGTGATTTTGGCGGCCATGGGTGACCGACTGGGCCTGCTCAAGGGCGGCTTGGTCAATTACGTGGTGCGCAACGTCAAGAAAATGGTGCCGGCCTTTCGCCTGCCCCAGGCGGTGCGCTTCAATGACGCTTTGTCCATAGGGCGTCAACAAGCCTTTCGCAAGCCCGAGTTGACAGCCGATGACATCGCGGTGCTGCAGTACACAGGCGGCACCACCGGCGTGTCCAAAGGTGCGGTACTGCTGCACAGCAATGTCATTGCCAACGTTTTGCAGTCAGAGGCCTGGAACGGGCCGGTCATGAAGCGCATCCCGGCAGGCGAGCAGCCCACCAGTGTGTGTGCTTTGCCGCTGTACCACATCTTCGCTTTCACGGTGAACATGATGCTGGGTCTGCGCATGGGCGGCAAGACCATCCTGATTCCCAATCCGCGCGATCTGCCAGCTGTGCTCAAGGAGTTGTCCAAGCACACCTTCCACAGCTTCCCGGCCGTGAACACCTTGTTCAATGGTTTGGCCAACCATCCGGATTTCAACACGGTGAACTGGTCCAACCTGAAAGTGTCTTTGGGCGGCGGCACGGCTGTCACGCCCAACGTAGCCAAGCTCTGGCTGGAGAAAACCGGCTGCCCCATTTGCGAAGGTTATGGCTTGTCCGAGACCAGCCCATCGGCCAGTTGCAACCCGACCACCAGCACCGAGTTCACCGGCACCATCGGCGTGCCCTTGCCCGGGACCTGGATGAAGCTGCTGGACGACGACGGGCAGGAAGTGACCGAAGTGGGGCAGCCCGGCGAGATCGCCATCAAAGGCCCGCAGGTGATGGCCGGTTACTGGCAGCGCCCTGACGAGACCGCCAAGGTCATGACGGCCGATGGGTACTTCAAATCCGGCGATGTCGGCACTGTGGATGCGCGGGGGTTCTTCAAAATCATAGACCGCAAGAAAGACATGATCCTGGTCAGTGGTTTCAACGTCTACCCCAACGAGGTCGAGAAAGTCGCTTCGGCTTGTCCGGGTGTGCTGGAATGCGCGGCCATTGGTGTGCCCGATGAGAAAACCGGTGAGACCGTCAAGCTGGTCGTGGTGCGCAAAGACCCGGCATTGACTGAGGCGCAGATCTTGGCCTATTGCCGCGAGAACATGACCGCTTACAAGCAGCCTCGGGTGATCGAGTTCCGCACCGAGTTGCCCAAAACGCCTGTGGGCAAAATCTTGCGGCGTGAGTTGCGCGATAAAGCTTGATGTTGGGCTGCCCCGGATGTGCCGGGGCTGAGTTTGGCGGCCACAAGTTTTCTTGTGGCCGTTTTCAATTTGACGCCTATTTTTGATGCACAAAACAAAGGATGATTCATGACGGTGATCGGCATCATGAGTGCCCTGCACGAAGAGCTGGCCGCTGTGCTGGCCGACATGCCCGACGAGCAGCGGGTGGTGGTAGCGGGTCGTGAATTCTGGGTGGGTCACTGGCAAGGCCATGCGGTCGTGGCGGTGCTCTCGCGCATTGGCAAAGTGGCGGCGGCCACCACCGCCACGGTGATGCTGGAGCGCTTTGGGGTGAATGCGCTGGTGTTCACCGGCGTGGCGGGTGGATTGGGTCCGGGGGTGCGCGTGGGCGATGTGGTGGTGGCCAGTGGCTTCATTCAGCACGACATGGATGCTTCGCCACTGTTTCCCAGGCACGAGGTGCCGCTGTATGGTCGGGCTCTTTTTGAGGCCGATGCCGTTTTGTCGGTTCAATTGGCCGAAGCTGCGCAGCAGGTGCTGCAGGCGGCTGAGCGGCATTTGGGCCCTGAGACCTTGGCCCAGTTTCAACTGAGTTCGCCCAAGGTGCACCAAGGCTTGATCGTCAGCGGTGATCGCTTTGTCTCGACCAACGCCGAAAGTCAGGCGCTTCGCGAATCCTTGCCAGAGGCTTTGGCGGTGGAGATGGAGGGCGCAGCGGTGGCCCAGGTGTGCTGTGACTATGGCTTGCCGTTTGCAGCGGTGCACACCATTTCGGACCGCGCAGACGACGCAGCGCACACCGATTTCAATCGTTTCATTCGTGAGGTGGCCAGCCGCTACAGCCGGGCAATTTTGTCGCAGTGGTTGGCCAAACGCCCACCCGCATGAGTGGGCTTTATTTGAGCCAACCGCGCCTGCGGAAGTACCACATGGGCACCACGGCGCTGGCGGCCATCAGCGCCAGGGCATAGGGGTAACCCCATTTTTGGGACAACTCGGGCATGTACTGAAAGTTCATGCCATACAAGCTGGCGATCAAGGTGGGTGGCAGCAAGGCCACACTGGCCACCGAGAAGATCTTGATGATCTTGTTCTGGTTGATGTTGATGAAACCAACGGTGGCGTCCATCAGGAAGTTGATCTTGTCGAACAAAAATGCCGTGTGCGAGTCGAGTGAGTCGATGTCGCGCATGATCTGGCGTGCGTCTTCAAACTGGTCGGCGTTGAGCATTTTGGAGCGCATCATGAAGCTCAGGGCGCGGCGTGTGTCCATCACGTTGCGACGGATGCGACCGTTCATGTCTTCTTGCCGGGCAATGGCGCCCAGCACTTCGCTGGCCATGGCGTCGGTCACATCGCCCGACAGCACGGTGTTGCCCACTTTTTCGAGCTGATCGTAAATGCCTTCGAGTGTGTCCGCTGAGTATTCGGCGTCGGCGTCAAACAGTTTGAGCAGCACTTCCTTGGCCTCTTCTATCAGTCCGGGTGCCCGCCGTGCGCGCATGCGCAAAAGGCGGAACACCGGCACGTCTTCGTCATGGATGGAAAACAGCACGCCCTGGCTTTTCAAGTCGGCGTTGTGCTGATTCAGGATGAAAGCGCAGCGCACGGTACGGGGCTCGTCATCGTCGGCGATCAAAAAGTCGGAGCGGATGTGCAGCTCGCCGTTGTCCTCTTCGTAAAAGCGCGCGGATTCTTCGATGTCCTCGTCCATCGCGTCTTCGGGGATTAACAAGCCAAAGTATTGCTTGATCCAGCGTTTTTCTTCCAGCGTGGGCGACTCCAGGTCAACCCAGATGGGCTGGAAGCGGGAGAGTTCTTCGAGCGACTCGATCTCTTCCTGGAAGAGTCGGCCGTTGACGAGGGTGAAGATGTTGAGCATGGCGAATCCGAAAAATGGCCAAGTGCCAAAAGTTCAAAGGGGCGGCGAAGGGGTTGCGGCAGCTTTCGAACGATGGGCAGGTTGCTCAGGGCGTTCGAAAGCTACCAACTCGGGGTAGTTTCCACAGCAATGTGTCTCCAAAATCAATGACGAGATTATCGCACCTGAAGGGCATCATGGGGTTTCAAGAAGGCGAGGATCTCCTCGGATCGGGCAGTCACGTCGGCTCGCCCCAGAGCCATTAAGGCCTGGATGAAACCTGGCTCAAACAGGAGATAACTGGCCAATGCAGCGCCGCTGCCGCGTAAAGCGCCCAGTCCTTCCAGGACCCGCAAAATGGGCAGTGGAAGGGAACGGACATGGGCTTGTGCCAGTTCATCGAGCGAGGCACTGGGCTGAAGGGTCAGCACCTCGACCACCCTGAAAGGCAAGGCAGACCGCACTGATTCAGGCAGCTTGCACAGTGAATGGTTGATCCGTGTGACCTGTTCCACGTCGGCTTGCAGCGTGTCGTGAAATACGCTGGCCATGGCGTGCCCAGCAATCGTTCCCAACGAGGGGCGACCGCTGGCAGGGTGAGATGACCCCAGGCTGGCTCGCAGAGGCTGGCTCACGCCAATCGCCAAAATTCGGTCAGCACCCAATTGCACCGCCGCCGACAAGGGTGAGATTTGCCGCATCGAGCCATCTCCGAAAAATTCCATGCCTCCATCTACCCACAAAGGTGTGGCCGGAAAGATAAAGGGAATGGCGCTGGAAGCCATCAGGTGTTCAATGGTGATCGGTTGTTGCTCGGCACGTCGGCCAGGACGACTCCAGGGAATCGGCAAGCCGTCCCGGGTCTGGCAGAAAGTCCAGTGCACCCCACTGGAATAGCTAGAAGCGGTAACGGCCAATGCCTGCAGCACCCCTTCTTGCAGTGCCGTGTCGATGCGGTCCAGTGTGATGGCTTTGTGCAATGTATTGACCAAAGCGAGGCTGTCCATGGCGGCGGCCTTTTGGCGCACCGTCAGCACCAGCCCCAAGGCAGTAGCCCAGCGGCTGAACCGGGCCAAAGGCGTTGCAGGAAGGTGGTAAACCGCGTTGGTTCGGATATCGGACCAAAATTGGGCAAGGTCTTCCAGCGCAGTCAAGCCTTCCAGGGCCCGACTGGCCAAGAAGGTGGCGTTCAAGGCCCCAGCAGAAGTGCCTGTCAGCACCTGGAATGGAAAGCCCAAACCTGATGGCGGTCCGCCCAGGAGCTGCCCTATCGCCTGAAGGGCACCCGCTTGGTAGGCCGTTCGGGCACCTCCACCCATCAGAACCAGACCATTTAACGAGCGTCGTGGCGATGTTGGAGGGGTTTGCGTGCCGTGAGCGGTATCGAATTGCATGTCGCTTCAGTGAGCAGTCCACAGTTAAAAAGAAGCCCATCAAGCCCAAAAGATGGCCTCGAAGCAGGGGGGATGGTTGGGGCTGCTCAAGTGCCGGGTCCTGAGGGGTAAGCCCTGTCGAGGATTTTGATCGACTGGAACTCAGTGGTCTCCAGGGAGGGTCATGGTCCTCGTGGCAAGCCTGGGGCAAGTGTATGGTTGCTGTCGATTAAATGGCCATTTTCATACATGGTTCACCCAACACGATAGCACTGAAATCAGACATTCGGGGGGGTAGGGCCAGACTTTTCAGGGTTAGTTTTTGACGTATTGCTTTTCCTCGATACCCGGCGCATAGTGGCATGAACCACCTTGAAAGTGGTTTTCGAGTCCCGTTTCGATGGGGCTTTTTCTACTTCGAATCTATGGAGGGGATGAACATGAATTTAATCATCAGCGGACATCATCTGGAAGTGACCCCTGCCTTGCGCCAGTACGTCACGGGGAAACTCGATCGCATCACTCGGCATTTTGATCAGGTGGTGGATGTGAAAGTGCTGCTGACCGTCGAAAAGCTGAAAGAAAAGGAAAAACGTCAACGTGCGGAGTGCAATATCCATGTCAAGGGCAGCGACTTGTTCGCGGAAAGCGCACACGAAGACCTGTATGCGGCTGTCGACGATCTGGTGGACAAGCTCGATCGCCAGGTAGTCAAACACAAAGGCCGCATCACCAATCATCAGCATGCCGCGCCAAAACGGATGATGTGATCCATGGAGTCTGTTCAGAGGCCGCTGCAAGCGGCCTTTTTTATGGGCTTTTTGACTTGGCATTGCAAGAATCCGACAAAAATGACCCGGGTTTCGACTTTTCAGGCTTTGTGACCCGTTCGGGTGCATAATCCTGCCTCGACCATGAACCGACTCTCATCCATATTGCCTGTTGCCCAAGTTCTTGTGGGGGTGGAAGCCACCAGCAAGAAGCGTGCATTTGAAGAGGCCGGACTTCTCTTTGAGAATTTGCACGGCTTGTCGAGGGCTTTGGTCACCGACAGCTTGTTTGCTCGCGAGCGACTGGGCTCCACCGGCTTGGGGCACGGAGTGGCCATCCCGCATGGTCGCATCAAGGGCCTGAAAGCGCCAATGGCTGCCGTTTTCCAATTGGCGCAACCCATTGGGTTCGATGCGCCTGACGAGCAGCCTGTGAGCTTGTTGATTTTTTTGCTGGTGCCCGAGGCGGCTACCCAAAAACACCTTGAGATACTATCTGAAATTGCAGAATTGCTCAGCGATACCGTTTTGCGTGAGAGCATTAAAAACAGCACAGCCCAGATGGGCCTTCACCAATTGATTGCCCAATGGCAGTCGGCCCAGACGGCCTGATGCTTTTTTGAGCTGAGTCCCTGCGATGAAGCCCTCAGTGATCAGCGCCGATGTGCTTTTTGAGGACCACCGCAGTCAATTGAAATGGAACTGGCTGGCCGGTTTGGGTGCATCCGAGCGCCGTTTTGATGAAGTGGCAGTGCGCGAAGCCCGCTCTGGTGCTGACCTGGTGGGGTACCTCAATTACATACACCCCTACCGCGTTCAGATCTTGGGTCCCCGGGAGGTGGCTTACCTGACCCAGGGGTCTGAGGAGGACTGTACCCGCCGAATTGCTCGGATCGTGACGCTGGAGCCCCCGGTGCTCGTTCTGGCCGATGGGCAAGTGGCGCCGCAAGCCTTGTTGGCGATGTGTGAGCGGGCCCAGATTCCGATGTTTTCAACCGAGCAGTCGTCTGCTTTCGTGATTGATGTACTGCGGGCTTACTTGTCAAAGCACTTTGCAGATAGAACCACGATGCATGGCGTGTTCATGGATATTTTGGGCTTGGGGGTCCTGATCACGGGAGAGTCCGGCTTGGGCAAAAGCGAGTTGGGTTTGGAGTTGATCTCTCGCGGCAATGGTCTGGTGGCCGATGATGCCGTCGATTTGTACCGCATCAACCAGACCACCATTGAGGCCCGCTGTCCCGATCTGTTGCAAAACCTGCTGGAAGTTCGTGGCATTGGCTTGCTCGACATCCGGGCTATTTTTGGCGAGACTGCAGTGCGCAGGAAGATGCGCTTGAAGCTGATTGTTCATTTGGTCCGGCGTGAGACGCTGGAGCGTGATTATGAGCGTTTGCCCTCGGAGCCTTTTCGTCAGGATGTTTTGGGCATTCCGGTGCAAAAAGTCGTGATTCAGGTCATGGCGGGTCGAAACATCGCTGTTTTGGTCGAGGCTGCGGTTCGCAACACGATTTTGCAAATGCGAGGCATTGACACCTATCAGGAATTCATTGAGCGGCAGCGCCGAGCCATGGGGTAACAGGCTGCAACGCTCGCTCAGCGGTTGCTGCGGTGCGGGCATGGGTTTTGTGTGCAGTGCGCGTACAGGCTCAGGGCATGGTCAGCGATTTCGAAGCCTTTGGCTTTGGCCACGGCGTGTTGTCGGGACTCGATTTCGGCATCGTAGAACTCCTCCACTCTTCCGCAATCCAGACAAACCATGTGGTCATGGTGTTGCCCCTCGTTGAGTTCATACACCGCTTTGCCACTTTCAAAATGGTTGCGACTCAATATCCCGGCTTGCTCGAACTGGGTCAAAACCCGGTAAACAGTGGCCAACCCGATGTCGGCATTTTCGTTGAGCAGTTGTCGAAAAACATCTTCTGCGGTCATGTGCCGCATCACCCCGCTCTGAAATACTTCCAGAATTTTCAAACGTGGCAGAGTGGCTTTCAGACCGTTGTTTTTCAGTTCATCAATCTGGCTCATGGGGTAGGTGTGTCCTGTTGGTGGGAAAAGTTTCATCGGCAAAGCAGCCGCTACAATGAGCGAGATCATATCGGTCCCCATCAAAACATGACAGCTACCCCGACACTTCGTGCATCCAGCCGTTTGCTTGCCTTGGCGCTTGTCGTGACCGGCATGGCCGGATGCAGCGGCTTTTCGGGAGGCATAAACCGTGATGCTTTCAGGCCATATGTGGCCGAAGTCGTGCAGGGGAATTTCATTTCCAAAGAGCAGCGGCTGGTGCTGAGTCCAGGCCTGTCACGCGTTCAGGTGCGAGAGATCTTGGGTACGCCTTTGGTGGCCAGCCTTTTTCATGCAGACCGATGGGATTACGCATTCAGCATCCAGCGGCAGGGTGTAGCACCTCAAAACTTCAGATTGGCAGTTCACTTCAAGGGGGATGTCTTGGAGCGCATTGAAGGCGATGAACTGCCCAGCGAATCTGAGTTTGCCCTCCGATTGATCAAACCTCGGGCAGTTGGAAAGTTGCCGCCTCTTCAAGCGAGCGACGAGGATTTGAGAAAATTCAAGTCCACACCCGAGCCCGCACCTTCCATGCCAACTGCGGTGGCCTTGCCGCGCACTTATCCTCCTTTGGAGCCTGCCTCGCCTTGAGCGGTGACTCGCAGAGCGCTGTTTCTGACCCCCCGGTCCAATTCCTACATGACCTCAATTCAACAATTGCCGATTGCCGTGGCAGGTGCCTCCGGCCGCATGGGGCACATCCTGATCGAAGCCATTTTGGCCAGCGATGATTGCCGTTTAGCCGGCGCACTCGACCGGTTGGACAGTCCAGCTCTGGGTCTTGATGCGGGTGCATCGATGGGCCGAGCCACAGGCATTGCGATCACCGCCGATCTGCGTTCGGGCTTGCAAGGCATGTCCTGCCTGATTGATTTCACTCGACCCGAAGGGACTTTGACTCATTTGAAAGTTTGTCGGGAGCTTGGCGTGAAGGCGGTGATTGGCACTACTGGGTTCAGTGAGCAACAAAAAACGGAAATTGCCGACATCGCCAAGGACGTGGCCATCGTCATGGCCCCCAACATGAGCGTGGGCGTGAACGTCACGCTTAAGCTATTGCAAATGGCCGCCAAAGCCATGTCCGAGGGATATGACATCGAGATCATCGAAGCCCATCACCGCCACAAAGTGGATGCACCATCGGGTACGGCGCTGAAGATGGGGGAGGTGATTGCCCAAGCCATTGGTCGTGACCTGAAAGATTGCGCGGTTTATGAGCGCTATGGCCATACGGGAGAGCGTGCCCCCTCCACCATTGGTTTTTCGACCATTCGCGGTGGCGATATCGTGGGTGACCATACTGTGCTGTTTGCCGGCATTGGCGAGCGCATCGAAGTCACGCACAAATCGTCCAGCCGGTCTACTTATGCCCAAGGCAGTCTGCGGGCCGCGCGTTTTCTGACGGGGCAGCAACGCGGCCTGTTTGACATGTTTGATGTGTTGAACCTGCGCTGAAGCGCCTGCAAAGGGATTGGCCATGAAACTGAACGATTTTTTGCTGCACAGCGATGTCCTCAGTTTGTCGTTGGCTTTCATGTTGCTGGCTTTGTCGCTTGCCAGCTGGGTGGTGATTGGCTGGAAATGGCATTTGCTTTCCCGTGTCAGCCAGGACCTGCCCCGCAGTGTGGCTGCTTTTTGGCAGGCGCCGGGCTTTGAGGATGCTCGTCAAAGTGTTGCCCAATTTGACCGGGATGTGTGCGTGTTGCCCCTGTTGGATGCGACCTTGCTGCCCTTGGGGGGCACTTTGGCATCGTGTGGAGACAGGCATCAGCAATTGACCCGCGTGCTGCGCGACACCCTGCAACAGGTGTTGCGCCGCTTGCAGTGGGGGCAGATTTTGTTGGCGACTGCCGGTGCGATTTCGCCTTTTTTGGGGTTGCTTGGGACGGTATGGGGAATTGTCAATGCCCTGATGGGGCTGGGCCTGGGCGAGGGGGGACAGATCAGCATCCATGAAATCGCGGCGCCAGTGGGCGAAGCTTTGGTCATGACCGCTGCAGGCCTGGCGGTGGCCATACCAGCGGTCATGGGCTACAACCTGTTGGGGCGTCGTATTGGCCGGATCGAAGTCGAACTGGAAGGTTTTGCTCATGATCTGCGCGCCTTGTTGGCGGGTTCAGGAGACTGATCAGCATGGCCTTTGGTCGACTCTCCAGCCGTACCTCGGATGTACCCATGAGTGACATCAATGTCACGCCTTTGGTGGACGTCATGTTGGTGCTGCTGGTGATTTTCATGGTCACGGCGCCTTTGATGAGCAGCGCCATCCGTTTGAACTTGCCCCAAACTGAACGTCTCGCAGCAGGACCATCTGCATCTTCCATGGTCTTGGCAGTGGATGCCCAGGGTGCGTTTTATCTGAACGATCGGGTCATCACGGCGCAGGACCTGCAAGCGCAACTGTCCAGCGCAGCCCAACGCAATCTTCAGACTGAACTGGAGTTGCGGGCCGATGCCTCGGTGCCCTATGGCCGGGTAGTGGAAGCCATGAGCATGGCCCAGAAAGCGGGTTTGACCCGGATTGGCTTTGTAGCCCAAGTGGTTTCCCCCTGATCGCATGGTTCCGCTACCTCTGCGGACCTCTGACCGCTTTGATGCAGCACCTACAATTTAGCCCTATGCAAGACAAGTACAACCACCTCGAAGTCGAACCCGCAGCGCAGTCCCGCTGGACGGCCCGCGATGCCTACCGCGTCACCGAAGACGCCAGCAAAAAGAAGTTCTACGCCTGCTCCATGCTGCCGTATCCCAGCGGCAAGCTGCACATGGGCCATGTGCGCAACTACACCATCAACGACATGCTCACGCGCAGCCTGCGCATGAAGGGTTACAACGTCCTCATGCCCATGGGCTGGGATGCGTTTGGTCTGCCCGCCGAAAATGCCGCCCTCAAAAACGGCGTGCCCCCGGCCAAGTGGACGTACGAAAACATCGCGTACATGAAAAAGCAGATGCAGGCCATGGGCTTGGCCATTGATTGGTCACGCGAAGTCGCCACCTGCGACCCGACGTATTACAAGTGGAACCAGTGGCTGTTTTTGAAGATGCTCGAAAAAGACATCGCCTACCGCAAGACCCAGGTCGTGAATTGGGACCCGGTGGACCAGACCGTGCTGGCTAACGAACAGGTGATCGACGGCAAGGGCTGGCGCACAGGCGCGCCAGTTGAAAGGCGTGAAATTCCGGGCTATTACCTGAACATCACCCACTACGCACAAGAGCTGCTGGACCATGTCCAGATCGGCAACGAGAAGGCCACGCTTAACGGCTGGCCCGACAAAGTGCGTCTGATGCAGGAAAACTGGATTGGCAAATCCGAAGGCGTGCGCTTTGCGTTCCCGCACAGCATCCAAGGCGCTGACGGCGCTTTGATCGGCGAGGGCAAGATGTATGTCTTCACCACCCGCGCCGACACCATCATGGGCGTGACGTTTTGCGCGGTGGCGGCCGAACACCCGCTGGCGCTGCATGCTGCTTCGTCCAATCCTGTTTTGTACGCGTTTTTGGAAGAGTGCAAGAGTGGCGGCACGACGGAGGCCGAGCTGGCCACGCAAGAGAAAAAGGGCATGGCCACCGGCCTGTTCGTCACGCATCCGTTGACGGGGGCACAGGTCGAAGTCTGGGTTGGCAACTACGTGCTCATGAGCTACGGCGACGGTGCCGTCATGGGCGTGCCGGCGCACGACGAGCGCGACTTCGCTTTTGCGCTCAAGTACGCGCTGCCGATCCAGCAGGTCGTATCCGTCAAGGACCAGGCCTTTGACGACAAGACCTGGCAAGAGTGGTATGGCGACAAGCAAAGCTGCGTGGTTGTGAACTCCGGTGAACTCGACGGCTTGAACCAGAAGGCCGCCGTCACCAAGGTCGCCGAGTTGCTCGCCGCCAAAGGCTTGGGCGAGAAGAAAACCACCTGGCGTCTGCGCGACTGGGGCGTGAGCCGCCAGCGCTACTGGGGTACACCCATCCCGATCATCCACTGCGACGAACACGGTGCGGTGCCGGTGCCCGAAAAAGACCTGCCCGTGGTGCTGCCTCAAGACTGCATTCCGGATGGTTCGGGCAACCCACTGATTAAGCACGAAGGCTTTCACGCTGGGGTCACTTGCCCTGTTTGTGGCAAGCCCGCACGCCGCGAGACCGACACCATGGACACCTTCGTGGATTCGTCCTGGTATTTCATGCGCTATTGCGACCCGACCAACACCGAGGCCATGGTGGCAGGCGGTACCGATTACTGGATGCGCGATCAGAACCAAGCCGCTGGCGGCAGCGGCATGGACCAGTACATCGGTGGCATCGAGCACGCCATCTTGCACTTGCTCTACGCCCGCTTTTGGACCAAGGTCATGCGCGATCTGGGCTTGGTCAAGGTCGATGAGCCCTTCACCAAGCTGCTCACGCAGGGCATGGTGCTCAACCACATCTATTCGCGCCGCACCGCCAAGGGCGGCAAGGATTACTTCTGGCCGCACGATGTCGAGCATGTGCTGGACGAGGCTGGCAAAGTGGTGGGTGCCAAGCTGAAGAACGAAGCCGACAGCGGCGATGGTCGTCTGCCCGTGGGCACCGCCATCGACTACGAGGGCGTGGGCACCATGTCCAAGTCGAAAAACAACGGCGTGGACCCGCAAGACCTGATCGAGAAGTACGGCGCTGACACCGCGCGTCTGTACACCATGTTCACCGCGCCGCCCGAAGTGACCTTGGAGTGGAACGACTCGGCTGTGGAAGGCAGCTACCGCTTTTTGCGTCGGGTCTGGCTTGCGGCCTCTGATGCCAAGGATCAAGTCCAGTTTGGATTAATTAGACCAACTGATCTTTCTGATCTCTCAAAGGATTTAAAAGACCTTCGTCGCGAGTTTCATTTAGTACTCAAGCAGGTTACTTTTGATTATGAGCGAATGCAATACAACACGGTGGTATCTGGTTGCATGAAGATGCTCAATATGATTGAGTCCGCAAAGTTTGGACAGTTGGTTCAGGATGGTGCTGGATTGGAAATGCGGTTTGAGAAAATCTCAACCCTTTCAGCTGAGTTGTTTGGAATCCTAATTCGATGCCTCTACCCCGCTTGCCCGCACATCACCGACGACATTTGGCAGCAGCTGGGTTTTGCCCAAGCCGCCGGCGAGTTGCTCGACGCGCCTTGGCCCACCGTGGATGAGTCGGCATTGGAGCGTGACCAGATTGAACTGATGCTGCAAATCAACGGCAAGCTGCGCGGGTCCATCCTGGTGCCCGCATCGGCCGACAAAGCGCAGATCGAGCAAATGGCGCTGGCCAGCGAAGCCTTCGTCAAGCAGGCTGCTGGTGCTGCGCCCAAGAAGGTCATCGTGGTGCCGGGACGTTTGGTCAACGTGGTGATTTGAGAGCGCACACCCCATGAAACCCTCACGCCGATTCTTTTTGACTGCTGCGAGCTTGGGCATCATGCCCGTTTGGCTCTCTGGCTGCGGGTTTCATCTGCGCCAAACCAACGATTTTGCCTTCAAGACCTTGTATGCGAATTTCTCGACCACTTCACCCTTTGGTGTGGAGTTGGGGCGCAACCTCCTCGGCACGGGGCGAATTGAACTCTTGACCGAGCCCAAACAAATGCTTCAGGCCGACGCGATCCTCGACATCCTGAGCGAGACACGCCAGCAAGTACCTGTGGGGATGAGTGCAACGGGGCAGATTCGTGAACTGCAATTGCGTTTGCAAGTCCAATTTCGTCTGCGCACGCCGCAAGGCGTGGAGCTGATCGAGCCCGTTTCATTGGCTTTGCAGCGGGATTTGAGCTTCACCGAAACGGCAGCGCTGTCCAAAGAAATCGAAATGGGCATTCTTTACCGCGACATGCAGACCGACAGCGTGCAGCAGATCATGCGCCGTCTGTCAGCGGTCAAACCACGCAGCTTGCCCAAGCCTATGGGTACGGCAGTGCCCGCTGCAGCGCCTGCGTCCGAGGCCTCCTCCGGTCTGGCATCCCGACCTTGATGCCACGGGACTGAGCGCGCCCATGCAATTGGCCCTTCCTCAGTTGTCTGCGCACCTGCAAAAAGGCTTGCGCAGCCTGTATTTATTGCATGGCGACGAGGCCTTGCTGATTCAGGAGGCAGCCGATGCGATCCGCGCCTCCGCGCGTGCCCAAGGCTACACCGAGCGCAGCGTGCACACCGTCTCTGGGGCGCACTTTGACTGGAGTGAAGTGCTGGCCGCTGGCGGTTCGCTCAGCTTGTTTGCCGACAAACAAATCGTGGAAGTGCGCGTGCCTTCAGGCAAGCCCGGCAAAGAGGGCAGCACCGCCATTCAGCAACTGGCCGCTTCAGCCCAAGGCAACGACACGACCTTGACTCTGTTTTTATTGCCGCGCCTGGATGCCGCCACCCGCAAAGGGGCTTGGTTTGCCGCTTTGGAAAACTCGGGCGTGTCGATCCAGGTCGATCCGGTGGACCGCAACGCGCTGCCTGCCTGGATCGCCCAGCGCTTGCAGCTGCAAGGACAAAGCGTCTTGCCGGGCGAAGAGGGGCAACGCACCTTACAGTTTTTTGCGGACCGGGTTGAGGGCAATCTGTTGGCTGCTCTTCAGGAAGTTCAAAAGTTGGGCTTGCTCTATCCCCCCGGTCAAATCAGCCAGGCCCAGGTTGAATCCTCGGTGGTCAATGTGGCCCGCTACGACGTGTTCAAGCTGTCCGAATCGGTCTTGTCAGGCCAGGTGGCCCGGGTTCAGCGCATGCTGGACGGCTTGCAGGCCGAGGGCGAAGCGGCGGTGCTGGTGCACTACACACTGGCCGAAGACATCCGTGCCATGAAACGCGTGAAAGACGCCATGGCTGCTGGCAAACCCCTGCCCATGGCGCTGCGCGAACAGCGCGTCTGGGGCCCGCGTGAACGCTTGTTTGAGCGCGTGCTGCCCCGCATGACCGAGGCCCGCTTAAACGGCTTGCTCCAGGCCGCTCATCAGGTGGACGGCATCGTCAAAGGGCTCAAAGTGCCCGACTGGCCCACCGACCCCTGGCAGGCGCTGCAGCGCCTGGCCGTGCGCTTTTCGCGTTTTTGTATCGTGCGCTGAACGCGCCAGCGGTTCATGACCCGCCATGTACATGACAGGATGGTGCCAAAGTGTCTTTGGCTTCTGCGAAAATGAACCCATGACCGAAATGAACACCGCTGAACACATGCAAAGCTTGGGCCAGCAGGCCAAAACGGCATCTGCCCTGATGGCCAAAGCCTCGGCTGCCACCAAAAACAAGGCTTTGCGGCATCTGGCCGCCTTGCTGCGCGAGAACACAGATGCCTTGCAGTTGGACAACGCCAAAGACTTGGAGCGCGCCCGCGCCGCCGGACTGGCCGAGCCGATGGTCGACCGCTTGAAATTAACCCCCCAAGTGCTGGAAACCTGCGCCCAAGGCTGCGAGCAATTGGCCGCCATGCCCGATGTGATCGGCGAAATCATCGGCATGAAGCAGGTGCCCAGCGGCATCCGCGTGGGCCAAATGCGCGTGCCCATTGGCGTGTTCGGCATGATTTTCGAAAGCCGCCCCAACGTGACCATCGAAGCGGCCAGCCTCTCCATCAAAAGCGGCAACGCGTGCATCCTGCGCGGTGGCTCTGAGGCCATTGAGTCGAACAAGGCGCTGGCGCTGCTGGTGCAGCAAGCCCTGACCGACAACGGTTTGCCAGTGGACGCCGTGCAACTGGTGCAAACCACCGACCGCGCTGCCGTGGGCCAGCTCATCACCATGCCGCAGTTTGTGGACGTGGTCATCCCGCGAGGTGGCAAGGGTTTGATTGAGCGCATCAGCGCTGAGGCCAAAGTGCCCGTCATCAAGCACTTGG
This sequence comes from Limnohabitans sp., assembly GCF_023910625.1. Taxonomy (NCBI): domain Bacteria; kingdom Pseudomonadati; phylum Pseudomonadota; class Betaproteobacteria; order Burkholderiales; family Comamonadaceae; genus Limnohabitans; species Limnohabitans sp. The sequence goes on along the minus strand of NZ_JAAVVW010000002.1, from coordinate 418,598 downwards.
ATGGCAATTGCCACATTTATGTGGACGAGCCGTGCGACATCGACATGGCCGTGAAAGTGGCCGACAACGCCAAAACCCAAAAGTACAGCCCCTGCAACGCGAGCGAAAGCCTCTTGGTGGCGCGGGGCGTGGCCGCTCAATTCCTGCCCAAAATCGGTGCAATTTACGCGGACAAAGGAGTGGAGATGCGCTGCTGCCCCAAGGCCAAGGCCATCTTGAGCCAGGTCGCCAAAGCCACGCTCAAGGACGCCACCGAGCGAGACTGGTTTGAGGAATACCTCGCCCCCATCATCAGTATCAAGGTGGTGGAAGGGGTGGACGAGGCGATTGCCCACATCAACCACTACAGCAGCCACCACACCGACGCCATCCTGACCCGCGACCACATGCACGCCCAGCGCTTTTTGCGCGAAGTGGACTCGGCCAGCGTCATGGTCAACGCCAGCACCCGTTTTGCCGATGGGTTTGAATACGGGCTGGGTGCCGAGATCGGCATCAGCACCGACAAGTTCCACGCCCGGGGGCCCGTGGGCATGGAGGGTTTGACCTCGCTCAAATATGTGGTGCTGGGCGAGGGCGAGGTGCGCGGTTGAGTGCCGCAACTGAAGTGCACATGTACTTGGCCTGGCAGCAAAATGTCCGTTATGCGCTTGCAGTGGCGCTGAACGGCCCCATATGATTTTCCTGTTTTGACCTGTTTTTCCCTGATAAAGGATGCCCATGGTTCCCCATCTCGTCACCGCCCTGACCGGTCCCATCAATGAGCTGGAGCAACGCATTCTGGACTCCATGCCCGCGATTGAACGCTGGTTTCGCCTGGAGTGGATGGAACACACGCCTCCGTTCTACACCTCGGTCGACATCCGCAACGCCGGCTTCAAGCTGGCCCCAGTGGACACCAACCTCTACCCAGGCGGCTGGAACAACTTGACGCCTGAAATGCTGCCTTTGGCCGTGCAGGCCGCCCAAGCGGCCATCGAAAAGATCTGCCCCGAGGCCAAAAACCTGCTGATCATCCCCGAGAACCACACGCGCAACACCTTTTATTTGGCCAACGTGGTTCAGCTGCAGCGCATCTTCCATATGGCGGGACTGAACGTGCGGCTGGGCTCGATCAACCCTGAAATCAAGGAGGCCACGGTCATTGAGCTGCCCAATGGTGAAAGTGTGACGCTGGAGCCGGTGGTGCGCACTCAGCACCGCTTGGGCCTCAAGGACTTTGACCCCTGCACCATCTTGCTCAACAACGACCTGTCGGCTGGAGCCCCGGGCATTCTGGAAGAGCTGCACGAGCAGTTCTTGCTGCCACCTTTGCACGCGGGCTGGAGCGTGCGCCGCAAGACCAAGCATTTTCAGAGCTATGAGGAAGTGGCCAAGCGTTTTGGCAAGTTGTTGGGCATTGACCCGTGGTTGATCAACCCGATGTTCAGCCAGTGCGGCGATGTGAACTTTGCCGAAGGCACGGGCATGGACTGCCTGCGCAGCAATGTGGATGCCTTGCTCACCAAAATCAAGCGGAAATACAAGGAATACGGCATCAACGAAAAGCCGTTTGTGGTGGTCAAAGCCGACAACGGCACTTACGGCATGGGCATCATGACGGTACGCGATGTGGCCGATTTGGATGCCCTGAACCGCAAGACCCGCAACAAGATGAACGTCATCAAGGACGGTCAGACCGTCAATGACGTGATCATCCAGGAAGGCGTGCTGACCAACGAGCGCATCAACGACGCCGTGGCCGAACCGGTGGTGTACATGATGGACCGCTATGTGGTGGGCGGTTTTTACCGGGTGCACGCCGAGCGCGGTGTTGACGAAAACCTGAACGCGCCGGGTGCCAGCTTTGTGCCCCTGGCCTTTGCCGACACGCCGCACCTGCCCCAGCCGGGTGTCAAACCCGGTGCCAGCGTGCCCAACCGCTTTTACATGTACGGCGTGATTGGCCGCCTGGCCATGCTGGCGGCCAGTTACGAGCTGGAAGCCACCGACCCCGAGGCCGAGGTGTACGACTGAAGAGACAGTTTTTGGCGTTTCGGTGGCCTGAAATGGGTGATTTGGGTGATTTCAGGCCTTGCTTGTTTATTGAAGCCATCAAAAGTTGCTGCGCTGCAACATTTTCAACAACCAAGCCATGACAGATCGCCCGGCTTGGGCGCAAAATGGGCCGCATCTCAGCCACCTGGCCTGACTTCTGTTAGGCTATTTTTTTGTGTCCTCAACAAAATCCTCACTCGCCGCTCTGACCTTGGGTGCCATTGGCGTGGTTTACGGCGACATCGGCACCAGCGTGCTGTACGCCATGAAAGAGGTCTTTGGCTCTGGCCACGTCCCTTTCAATACCGCTAATGTTTACGGCATCCTTTCGATCCTTTTTTGGACCTTGACGATCATCGTGTCGGTCAAGTATGTGGTGCTGGTGCTGCGCGCTGACAACCACGGTGAAGGGGGTTTGGTGGCCATGTTGGCACTCGCTTCGCAATCGGTCAAGGACAGGCCGCAGTTGCGCAAAGTGTTGTTGCTGGTGGGCATCTTTGGTACCTGCCTGTTTTATGGCGATGGCGTCATCACGCCGGCCATCTCGGTGTTGTCGGCGGTTGAGGGCTTGGAGATCATTTCTCCTGCGTTCAAAAAATCCGTCATCCCGTTGACCCTCTTGATTTTGTTCACTTTGTTTTGGGTACAAAAGCGGGGAACGGCAGGCATTGGCAAGTTTTTTGGTCCGATCACCCTGGTTTGGTTTGTTGCCATTGCTGCATTGGGTGTCTCGCACATCGTCTTGCGCCCTGAAATCTTGTTGGCCATCAGCCCTCACTACGCCTTGGGCTTCATGTGGGACAACCCGGGTACCACCTTCATCATTTTGGGGGCGGTGGTCTTGTGCGTCACGGGTGGCGAGGCACTCTATGCCGACATGGGACACTTTGGCAAGAAACCAATCCGCCTGGCTTGGTTCAGCGTGGTCATGCCTTGCCTGACATTGAATTATTTTGGGCAAGGAGCCTTGCTGCTGGCCGATCCCGAAGCCGTGAAAAATCCGTTTTACTTGATGGCCCCTGACTGGGCCTTGCTGCCGTTGGTGGGCCTGGCCACCATGGCCACGGTCATTGCCTCGCAAGCCCTGATATCTGGCGCGTTCAGCGTCACCAAACAGGTCATCCAACTGGGCTACCTGCCTCGCCTGCAGGTGCAGCACACCAGCGAAACCGACACCGGCCAAATTTATATGCCCTTTGTGAACTGGGGCTTGTTTGTTGCCATCGTGCTGGCCGTGATCTTGTTCAAGTCGTCCAGCAATCTTGCCGCAGCCTACGGCATCGCGGTGTGTACAGATATGCTGATCACCACCGTGCTGACCTTTTTTGTCATCCGCTATGCTTGGAAGCTGCCCTTGGCGCTGTGCATTGGCGCGACCGGCTTTTTCTTTGTGGTGGATCTGGCGTTTTGGGCATCGAACATGCTAAAGCTGCTGGACGGCGGCTGGTTTCCATTGCTCATTGGCGCGGCAATTTTTACTTTGATGTTGACTTGGCACGATGGACGTCGTCTGCTCAACGACTCCTTGCGCTCAGATGCCTTGAGGCTGACAGATTTCCTGGACGCTGTCTTTGTTGTCCCCCCCAGGCGTGTGGAAGGCACGGCCGTGTTCTTGACATCCGAGCCTGGCACCGTACCCAATGCCTTGCTGCACAACCTCAAGCACAACAAAGTGCTTCACCAACGAAACCTGTTTGTCACTGTGCGCAGCCACGAATTGCCCCGTATGGATGCCCAACAGCGTCTCGAGGTCATGCCGCTGGGCCACGACTGCTGGCAAGTCATCGTCAACTACGGCTTCAAGGACAACCCTGACTTGCCTACGGCGCTGGCCGTCATTGAGGATGAGGGCTACAAGCTCGATCCCATGACGACCAGCTATTTCCTGTCACGCGATATCGTGATCCCGAAGATCGGCGGTGGCATGGCCAACTGGCGGGAGAAACTCTTTGCTCAGATGCACCACAACGCCAGCGCTGCGGCCGAGTTTTTGAACTTGCCCACCAATGCTGTGGTGGAATTGGGCTCCAAAATCGAAATTTGACGGAGCATGGTCAAGACGCATTTGTTGTACCTGCACGGGTTTCGTTCATCACCCCAATCGACCAAGGCGCAAACCATGGCCCGCTGCGTGCAGGCCCAATACCCTCAGGTCATCTGGTGGTGTCCGCAATTGCCCGCCTCTCCTCGTCAAGCCATCGACATGCTGCTGCAAGGCGTGGCCGATTGGCCCCGCGATCAGATGGCGCTCATGGGCTCCTCACTGGGCGGTTTTTATGCTGCTTGGCTTTCGGCGTACCTGGCCTGTCCGGCGGTGCTGATCAACCCAGCGGTGCATCCCTCGCGCGACTTGGCACGCTACATCGGGCAACATCCGGGCTGGCACGACCCGGCAGAAAGCATTTTTTTCGAACTCGCCCATTTGCAGGAACTGGCAGATCTGGAAAGTCAGCCCTCGCCAACATCGCCCGAAACGCTGGCTTTGATTGCCCAAGGTGACGAGGTGTTGGATTGGCGAGAAATGTTCGCCCGCCACCAGGCGGGTCAGGTGCGGCTGATCGAGGGCAGCGACCATGCCCTGAGCGATTTCGAGATTTACTTGCCGCAAATCCTGGAATTTCTGCGCTTGGCCTGAGTCTGCGCCTCTAATGGGCGGGTGGCATGGGAAAATCAACGCATGTACGCATTATTTGAAGATGCCGGCAAATTCATGGCCGGACGGATCATGGCCGAAGCCGAGGCTTCCGCGCAGGTCGAACTCGACTCCGGCAAACGGGTCAAGGTCAAGGCGGCCCACCTGTTGCTCAAGTTTGACAAACCGGCCCCGGCCGCTTTGCTGGCCGAGGCTGGGGTGCTGAGCCAGACCATCGAGTTGGAACTGGCTTACGAATGCGCCCCGGACGAGGAGTTCGGCTTTGGCGACCTGGCCAAAGACTATTTCAGCAACAACGCCAGCACGGTCGAGCAAGTAGCTGCTTTGCTGCGCCTGCATGAAGCGCCGCACTACTTTCGCCGAGGGGGCAGCAAGGGCCGTTTCAAGAAAGCCCCGTCCGAGATCGTGCAGCAGGCTTTGCTGGCCATCGAGAAGAAAAAGCAGGTCCAGGCCCAGATCGAAGCCTGGTCGGACGATCTGGTGGCGGGCACTTGCCCTGAACCGATCCGCGAGCAGCTCTACAAAATCCTGTTTCGACCCGACAAAAACACCACCGAGTACAAGGCCGTGGTCGAGGCCAGCAAAAGCAGCCAGACGGCGCCTTTGGACTTGCTGCAAAACGCAGGGGCCATCGCTTCGGCCTGGGATTTCCATTGGCAACGGTTCTTGTTTGACCTGTTCCCCAAGGGTACCGGCTTTCCCCCCTTGCAAGCGCCCGCCATCACCGACGACTTGCCGCTGGCCCCGGTGCAGGCGTTTTCGATTGACGATTCACAAACGACCGAAATCGACGATGCCTTGTCCCTGCAAGGCCTGGGCACGGGCACAGTCACCGTGGGCATCCACATCGCCGCACCCGGTTTGGCCTTGACGCCGGGCGGCGCCATTGACCAATTGGGCCGCGCCCGCCTGTCCACCGTTTACATGCCTGGCTACAAAATCACCATGCTGCCTGACAGCGTGGTGCAGGCCTACACCCTGACCGAAGGGCGCAATTGCCCTGCCGTGTCTTTGTACTTGACACTCAGAGAAGACACGCTGGAGGTGCAAAGCGCTGTCACCCGATTGGAGCGGGTGCCGATTTTGGTCAACCTGCGCCACGACCAGTTGGACGATCGCATCAGCCGCGAATGGCTGGAGGGCCAAGACCTGAGCGACCACGCCGATGTGCCGGTCAGCCGCGACACGCTGGCGTTTTACTGGCGTTTGGCCCAGACCCTGAAAGCGCGGCGCGAAGTGGTGCGCGGCAAGCCCGAAAACTTCAACCGCCCGGACTACAGCTTCAAGCTCGAGCGGAACAGCAACGACACGCCCCCCACAGGCGACGAGACGGTGTTGATCGGCACCCGCAAGCGCGGTGCACCGCTCGATTTGATGGTGGCCGAGGCCATGATTTTGGCCAACAGCACCTGGGGCCAATGGCTGGCACAGTTGGGCGTGCCCGGCATCTACCGCAGCCAGGCCAGTTTGGCCCCAGGCGTCAAGGTGCGCATGGGCACCAAGGCGCTGCCGCACGCCGGCATTGGCGTGCCCAGCTACGCCTGGAGCACCTCGCCGCTGCGCCGTTACACCGACCTGGTCAACCAGTGGCAAATCATTGCTTGTGCCAAGCATGGCGCCACGGCCGCATTGGCCGCGCCCTTCAAGCCCAAAGACGCCGAGTTGTTTTCCATCATCAGCGGCTTTGATGCGGCCTACAGCGCCTACAACAGCGTGCAGTCCAGCATGGAACGCTTTTGGACGTTGCGCCATCTGCAGCAGCAAGGCATTGAAGAGCTTGAAGCCAGCCTGGTCAAGGAAATGGGCGGTGGCATCTGGCTGGTGCGCGCTGAGACCTTGCCCCTGATGTTCAGCGTGATGGGCGCGCAAAGTCTGCCGCGTGGCGCGCGGGTGCGCGTCAAGCTGGCCGACGTGGACCTGATGGCGCTGGATGTGCGCGGCACCGTGACTGAGCACTTGGATGCCGACGCTCAGGCTGTGATGGAGGTTGAAGACACCGAGGACGAGGACAACTTGCCTGCAGGTCCTGTGACCATTGCGGTAGACCTCGGCGATAGCCCGCAGGACTTGTCAACCTAAGCCATGCGTGAATTCGGACGTTGGTTGATGCTCCTGCTGTTGGCCTTTGTAGGCTTGCAGCTGTTTTTTGTGCTGCGGATATTGAGCATGAACTGGGTGATGCCCGAGTCCACCAGTTTCCAGCGCTCACAAGCTTGGCAAATTGTCATCCGCCAGGGGCAACTGCCGTGGCGTCAGGAGACGGTCACATTGGACGCCATCAGCACCAAACTGCAGCGTGCAGTGGTGGCTTCTGAAGATGCAGCATTCGTTGAGCATCAGGGTGTCTGGTGGCAATCGCTTGAAAGTGCCTGGCAAAAAAATGCCAAGGCCAAAGCCCAAGCTGAAAAACGTACCGCAAAGCAGCCTGATAAACCGGTTACGGTGAAAATCGTCGGGGGGTCGACCATCACTCAGCAACTGGCCAAAAACCTGTTCCTGTCTGGCGAACGCAGCTTGGTGCGCAAAGCCCAGGAGTTGCTGATCGCGCTGACCCTGGAGATTTTCTTGAGCAAAAATCGCATCCTTGAGATTTACCTCAACAACGTCGAGTGGGGTGAGGGCGTCTTTGGCATTGAAGCGGCAGCGCAGCATTACTTCCGCAAGAGCGCCCTCAAACTCGGTGCATGGGAGTCGGCGCGTCTTGCGGTCATGTTGCCCCGGCCTCGCCATTTTGAAAAACTGCCCCAGTCGTCCTATTTGGCGCAGCGTGCAGAGACCATCATGGGACGCATGAATGATGTGGTGTTGCCATGAGCCTGACCACGACCACACCTTCTGCATTGCGTATTTTGGGGATCGACCCTGGCCTGCAAACCACCGGGTTTGGCGTGATTGACATCACCGGTTCCCGTTTGCAATATGTGGCCAGCGGTGTGATCGAAACGACTCGGGAGGAAATGGGCAACTTGCCCGCACGGCTCAAAGTGATTTATGACGGGATACGTGAAATCACCGCACGCTACCAGCCAGATGTGGCTTCGGTGGAGATTGTGTTCGTCAACATCAACCCGCAAGCCACCTTGTTATTGGGGCAGGCCCGTGGATGTTGTGTAACGGCTTTGGTGTCTTGCGGCCTGCCGGTGGCCGAATACACCGCCTTGCAGATGAAACAATCGGTCACTGGTCATGGCCGAGCCGCCAAATCGCAGATTCAGGAAATGGTCAAGCGCTTGCTGCAACTGCCTGTGCTGCCCCGTCAAGATGCTGCCGATGCTTTAGGCCTGGCCATCACACATGCCCATGCCAGTCCGTCCATGAACAAGCTGGCCGCACAAGGCGTGCTCAGCCGCAAAACCCACGGCATGTTCAGAAGCGGACGCAGTCACTGAGCCGTGCGAGCTTTCAAATTTCGAAGTTGTCAATCAAGCGTGTCGTGCCCAACTTCGCCGCACCCAAAACCACCAGCGCGTCACCGGCTTTTGGGGCTTGAAGGTCGTGGCGACGACGGACCGTGAGGTAGTCTGGTTGCCAACCCCTTTGGCGCAAACCTTCCATGGCCTTGGCCTCCAGGCTGGGCCGTTGGGCAGCCAAGGCGTGGGAGGAGGCCAAGGCATCGCGTCCCAAGGCGCGCAGGGCCAGACTCAGTTGCAAGGCTTCGGTCCGTTCGGATGCGCTCAAGTACCCATTGCGTGAACTCAGCGCCAAACCGTCTTCGGCGCGGCAGGTGTCTACACCCACCACTTCAATCGGCAGGGCAAACTGGCGCACCATCTGCCGGATCACCATCAGTTGCTGGTAGTCTTTTTTGCCAAATGCGGTCACGCCCTGAGATTTGCCCGCAAACACGCTCATGAACAGCTTCATGACCACGGTGGAGACCCCTGTGAAAAACCCGGGCCGGAACTCGCCCTCAAGGATATTGCCCAGCGCCGGATCGGTATGCACTTTGACGGTTTGGGTTTCCGGGTAGAGGTCAATTTCGCGCGGCGCAAACACCACATTGCAGCCAGCCGCTTCCAGCTTGGCGCAATCGGCCTCCCAGGTGCGGGGGTAACTGTCAAAGTCTTCGTGCGGCAAAAACTGCAAACGGTTCACGAATATGCTGGCCACCGTGCAATCGCCTTGGGGTTTGGCCTGTTCAATCAGTTGAATGTGACCTGCGTGCAAATTGCCCATGGTGGGCACAAAAGCAGGGCGATGGCTGGTGGCCAGGTGTTGGCGCAGTTCGGAGATCGATCGGGCAATGAGCATGAGAAAAAAGGCCCTTACCAGGCGTGCAATGTGTTGTCAGGGAAGCTGCCGTCTTTGACGGCGCGCACATAGGCGCTCATGGCTTCGAGCACGCTGCCTTGGCCGACCATGAAATTACGCACGAATTTGGGGTTCTTGCCCAGGTTGATGCCCAGCATGTCGTGCATCACCAAGACCTGGCCTGCGGTGCCATGGCCAGCACCAATGCCAATGGTGTGGCAGCGAGTCAGGGCCAGCGTGAGTTCGGCAGAAAGGGCAGCAGGCACCATTTCCAGCACCAGCATGCTGGCCCCGGCGTCTTGTAGTGCCAAGGCTTCATGGCGTAATTTCTCTGCTGTGTCGCCCCGACCCTGCACGCGGTAACCGCCCAAAGCGTGAACGGTTTGCGGAGTCAGTCCGAGATGAGCACAGACCGGAATGCCCCGTTCGACCAAAAACCGTACTGTCTCGGTGGTCCAGCCGCCCCCCTCGAGCTTGACCATGTGCGCACCTGCCTGCATGAGCACAGTGGCGCTGTGAAGGGCTTGCTCACGTGACGCCTGATAGCTGCCAAAGGGTAAATCGCCGATGATCCAGCTGGTGCCTTGTACACGCCGAACACCACGGGCCACGCTTTCGGTGTGGTAACGCATGGTGTCCAGGCTCACGCCCACGGTGCTGGACAGGCCCTGGCAAACCATGCCCAAGGAGTCACCGACCAGAATGCATTCGACGCCTGCTGCGTCTGCAACTGCTGCAAAAGTGGCATCGTAGGCGGTGAGCATGGTGATCTTTTCACCCCGCTCTCGCATCTCGTTCAGGCGCGGCAGACTGATGGGTTTGCGGGTGGCCACGGGTGAAGCTGGTGGAAGGGTGCCGTACGGCGTGACAGAGGGTGCGATCATGGGCAAGGTTTTCTGAGTCGGGGCGTCCGACCCGATCAATGGGGCGCGTAGGCCAGTCTGACGTAGATGGGCGCAAATGCTTCGGCCTGTGTAATCTCGATCAGGGTTTCTTTGGCCAACTCCAAAAGGGCAATGAAGGTGACCACCAAGACAGGGGTGCCCAAGCTGGGGTCAAAGAGGTGCTCGAATTCGACAAATTTTCGACCTTGCAGGTGCTTGAGCACAATGCTCATGTGCTCGCGTACGCTGAGTTCTTCGCGGCTGATCTTGTGGTGCTGAACCAGATTGGCGCGTTTGAGGATGTCGCGCCAAGCCGATTGCAATTCGTCCATGTTGACTTCCGGAAAACGCGGCAGCAGACTTTGCTCCATGTAAACCTGTGCCTGCAAGAAATCCCTTCCATGCTGTGGAATTGTGTTCAGTTGCACCGAGGCGAGCTTCATTTGTTCGTATTCGAGCAGGCGACGCACCAGTTCAGCGCGGGGGTCCTCGGCTTCTTCGCCGTCTGCAGCGCGTTTGGGCGGCAGCAACATGCGGGACTTGATCTCGATCAGCATGGCGGCCATCAGCAGGTATTCGGCGGCCAATTCCAGGTTATGCAGGCGGATTTCATCCACATAGCTCAAGTACTGGCGTGTCACGCCTGCCATGGGGATGTCCAGGATATTGAAATTTTGTTTTCGGATCAGGTAGAGCAATAAGTCCAGGGGGCCTTCAAAGGCTTCCAGGAAAACTTCGAGGGCATCTGGCGGGATGTACAAGTCCCGAGGCATCGAAAACAGTGGCTCACCGTACAGGCGGGCCACGGCCACGTTGTCAATCACAACGGGCAAGGCCGAATCCACGCCTTCAGGCGAGTTGTCGAATTCGGACAGGGCGGAACTCATGCCGTGGCCTGCTTGTTCAAGCCTTGGTTTGGTAGACGTAGGGTTGTTGAGGCACGCGAGCGGCTTTGGCGTTGGCCTGAAATTGCGCATCCATGCCGGTGTCCCACAACAAGGCGCGTCCTTGGCGCTGTTGCGCTTCCAGCTCGGGGTGCTCGGTTTTGAGGCGTTCCAAGAACTGGGTGGTGTCAGAGGTGTAATGCGGGCGGGCAAAAGGGAACATGTCGGGCCTGTCGGAGAAAACCGCCATTTTACGGGTTTAGGGGTCTGATCGAGCGGCTTTCGCGGTTGCACATCGTCTTCGCCTGCCTGTCTGGGGCCACGCCGTATCCCATGAGAACAATGTGTTGGGCAAGCGCTGAAAGTGCCAGAAAAGTCCGCAGGTGCGGGTTGAGGCATTTGAGCACCAAGCAGCCACCGCTTTGGCTGGGCCTGCGCTGGAACTGATCCATGGCATTCAGCTCCGAGCGGTTCAGTGCAATCAATCGGCGGTTATCCCAACGCATCACGGGGTGCCCACTGGTCGTATGGCTGAGAACAAAGTTCGACAGCGGCATGATGCTGTAGTGGCTGGTGAACGGTTGGAGGCGGCTACGAAAAGGCATCAGAGGCGGTCAAGCCGAATACATGCAAAGCATGGTGCCACCGCATGCGCTCTGGGTTTTGACGGGCTAGCGCCTCAGTGGATGCGCATGCCAGGCTTGGCACCGGGCCAGGGGTGCAGCACGTAAATGCCGGCATTGGTTTTGTCGTCGGCATGGCTGGCGGCCAGCACCATGCCTTCGCTCACGCCAAACTTCATCTTGCGCGGTGCCAGGTTGGCCACCATCACCGTCAGTTTGCCAATCAGGTCTTCGGGTTTGTAGGCGCTGGCAATGCCGCTGAAGACGTTCCTTAGCTTGCCTTCACCGACATCCAGCGTCAGGTGCAGCAGCTTGACCGAGCCTTCGACCGGTTCGCAGTTGACGATTTGGGCGATGCGCAGGTCGATTTTGGCGAAGTCGTCGAGGCCGATGGTGGGGGCAATTTCTTCGCCGCCGGGGATGAGCTTTTCTTCGACCACGGGAGGCGGCTCGAACAGGGCTTCGAGTTGTTCGGGAGTGACGCGTTGCATCAGGTGCTGGTAGGCGTTGATGGTGTGGCCCGCACCCAACAGCTGAGAGGCTTGGGCAAAGGTGAAGGGGGCGACGTTCAAGAAGGTCTCGACCTGCGCGGCCAGTGCAGGCAGCACGGGCTTGAGCTGCAGCGAAAGCAAGCGGAAGGCTTCGATGCAGGCGGTGCACACGTCGTGCAGACGGGCGTCCTGGCCTTCTTTTTTGGCCAGGTCCCAAGGTTTGTTCTGGTCCACATAACTGTTGACCTTGTCGGCCAGCAGCATGACTTCGCGCAAGGCTTTGGCGAATTCACGCTCTTCGTAAAAAGCGGCAATGGCGGGTGTGGTGGTTTGCAGGGCGGCCAAGAGTTCCTGACCGTCGGCGCTCACGCTGCCCAGCTGGCCGCCAAAACGCTTGGCAATGAAGCCGGCCGAGCGCGAGGCGATGTTGATGAACTTGCCGATCAGGTCGCTGTTGACGCGCGCCATGAAGTCTTCGGCGTTGAAGTCGATGTCCTCGTTGCGGGCCGAGAGTTTGGCCGCCAGGTAATAGCGCAGCCACTCGGGGTTCATGTCCAGGCTCAAATACTTGAGCGGGTCCAGGCCCGTGCCCCGGCTTTTGCTCATCTTCTCGCCGTTGTTCACCGTCAAAAAGCCGTGCACATTCACCTTGTTCGGTGTCTTGCGACCACTGAAATGCAGCATGGCGGGCCAAAACAGCGTGTGGAAGGTCACGATGTCTTTGCCGATGAAGTGGATCTGCTCCAGATTGGGGTTGGCCATGTAGGCGGCGTAATCTTCGCCGCGTTTGTCCAGCAGGTTTTTCAGCGACGCCAAGTAGCCCACAGGCGCGTCCAGCCACACATAAAAGTACTTGCCCGGTGCATCCGGAATCTCGATGCCGAAGTAGGGCGCGTCGCGTGAGATGTCCCAGTCGCCCAAGCCCTCGCTGGTCGTGCCGTCGGGGTTGGTGCGCACCGAAAACCACTCTTTGACCTTGTTGGCCACCTCGGGCTGCAGCTTGCCGTCTTGGGTCCACTGGCTCAAAAAGTCCACGCAGCGGGGGTCGGACAACTTGAAAAAGAAGTGCTCCGAGGTTTTGAGCTCGGGCTTGGCGCCCGACAGGGCCGAGAAGGGGTTGATGAGGTCTGTGGGCGCATAAACCGCGCCACACACCTCGCAGTTGTCGCCGTACTGGTCTTTGGCATGGCACTTGGGGCACTCGCCTTTGATGAAGCGGTCGGGCAAGAACATGTTCTTTTGCGGGTCGAAGAACTGCTCCACGGCGCGCACTTCGATCAGCGAGCCGCCTTTGTCCAAGGGGATGTCGCGCAGGTCGCGGTAAATCTGGCGGGCCAGCTCGTGGTTTTCGGGCGCGTCGGTGCTGTGCCAGTTGTCAAACGCGATGTGAAAGCCTTCCAGATAAGGCTTGCGGCCTGCCGCGATGTCGGCCACGAACTGCTGGGGCGTCTTGCCCGCTTTTTCGGCTGCGATCATGATCGGCGCGCCGTGCGTGTCGTCCGCGCCCACAAAGTTGACCTGGCTGCCCTGCATGCGCTGGAAACGGACCCAAATGTCGGCCTGGATGTATTCCATGATGTGGCCGATGTGAAAGTTGCCGTTGGCATACGGCAGGGCGGTGGTGACGAAAAGCTGGCGGGACGCGTTGGGGGCAGACATGGTGGGGCAGTTTGTAGGGGAATCGCTGATTTTAGGGTGTATGGGCTGGCTTGTCGGTAAACTTCGGCCCATTCTAGAAAGAGACCATGGCGACCACCGAACAACTTCTCCAAGCCCTGCAAACCGTGATCGACCCGAACACGGGCAAAGATTTCGTTTCCACCAAAACCCTGAAAAACCTGCAAGTCGAAGGCGGCGATGTGTCGTTTGACGTGGAGCTGGGTTATCCGGCCAAGAGCCAGATTCCCGGCATTCGCCAGGCGCTGATTGCCGCTGCCAAGGGCGTGGCGGGCGTGTCCAACGTGTCGGCCAACGTCACCAGCAAGATCACGGCGCACGCCGCCCAGCGCGGCGTGGCGCTGCTGCCGCAGGTGAAAAACATCGTGGCCGTGGCCTCTGGCAAGGGTGGTGTGGGCAAGAGCACCACCGCCGTCAACCTGGCGCTGGCGCTGGCGGCCGAGGGGGCCAAAGTGGGTCTGCTGGACGCCGACATTTATGGCCCCAGCCAACCCATGATGATGGGCATCGAAGGCCGCCCCGAGAGCGAAGACGGCCAGACCATGGAGCCCATGGAGAACTTCGGCGTGCAGGTCATGTCGATTGGTTTCTTGGTCAGCCAAGACGAGGCCATGATCTGGCGCGGCCCCATGGCCACCCAGGCGCTGGAGCAGCTGCTGCGCCAGACCAATTGGAAAGAGCTGGATTATTTGATCGTGGACATGCCACCTGGCACGGGCGACATCCAACTCACGCTGAGTCAGCGTGTGCCCATGACGGGCGCGGTGATCGTGACCACCCCGCAAGACATCGCCCTGCTGGACGCCAAAAAGGGCGTGAAGATGTTCGAGAAAGTCGGCGTGCCGATTTTGGGCCTGGTCGAGAACATGGCGGTCCACGTGTGCACCAACTGCGGCCATGTGGAGCACATTTTTGGCGCTGACGGTGGCAAGAAAATGGCCGCCGAATACGGCATGGACTACCTGGGCGCACTGCCGCTGGACATGCAAATTCGCTTGCAGGCCGACAACGGCAAACCCACGGTGGTGTCCGACCCCGACGGCGAAGTGGCCCAGATCTACAAAGCCGTGGCCCGCCAGGTGGCGGTCAAGATCGCGGCCAAGGCCAAGGACTTTTCCAACAAGTTCCCGACGATCAAGGTGAGCAAGGACACCTGAGCACGCCAAGCGACACAGTCACGTGCCGGTCGCTTGCATGAGCGCGAGCCTCTTGTTCGATTGAGAGTGTGATTGGGGTGTTCGTTGCTATCATTCGTTCTCCCATCAACATTAAAAGTAAATGACTTGAAGCGTCTGATTGATTGGTGTCGTCAAGTGCTGCAGCGCTGGCCCATGGAATGGCTCGGTGGCGTGCTCATCGTCATGGCTCTTTTTGTGGTGATCTACACCTATCGCTCGAGCGAGTCCATGGTTCGGCAATACGCAGCCGAGAGTGCACAGGCCCATGCGGATTCGGTCACGCAATTTCGAAATTTCTACACTCAAGAGCTGGTTCCCCGCGCAGTGCAGGGGGGGCTTGAGGTCACGCACGACTACAAGTCGCGAGACAACGCCTTGCCTTTGCCCGCGACCTTGACGATTGATCTGGGGCATTACCTGTCCAAAGTCGATGGGGGCACCCAGGTGCGCTTGTACAGTGACCATCCTTTCCCGTGGCGCGAGGTAGATCGCTCACTCGACGATTTCCAGAAGCAAGCGCTGAAACACTTAAAGGAAAAGCCCAACCAGCCCTTTGTGCGTGAAGAAGTCCTCAACGGCAGCCGCGTCTTGCGCTTTGCCCAAGCCGACCGGATGCTGGCCAGTTGTGTGGCCTGTCATAACCACTATCCGGGCTCGCCCCGGACCGATTGGCAACTGGGTGATGTGCGGGGTGCCTTGGAGGTGGTGCTGCCGGTTTCGCAATGGCAGCTGGCCAGTACTGGGGTGCTTAACCGCACCTTTATGGTTCTGCTGCTTTTGTTGTTGCTCGGATTTTTGTTGATCTGGTTCTCGGTCAAGCGCATCCGCATGGCCTTGATGACTGCGCACCAGTTGTCCAGCGAGCGGGAAGTGGCTATTCGTCAGCTCAGCGAGGAAATTGCCGAGCGTGAACAGGTCGAAAAGGACCTGCGGCTGAGTGAAGGCAAATTGCAAAGCATTTTCAAATCGGTGCCTGAGGCGGTGGTGGTGGCCAATGCGCAAGGCGAGATTGTTCAATGCAACGATGCCACGGCTGTCATTTTTGATTACCCCATGCAAGCGCTGATGGGACAGCGTGTGAACATGTTGATGGCCGAAGCCGAGCTGACGAGCCACGATCAATATTTGAACCGTTACTTGCCCCTGGGTGAGAAAAATTTGGTGAACCAGCCGCTTGTTCTGCAGGGGCGCAGGCGTGACGGTAGTTTGTTCCCTGTGCGCTTGATGATCAGCGAAACCCGGCTGGATAACCAGCACTTCTACATTGGGGTCATGCAGGATTTCACCGCCATTCAGAGCGCGCAGGAACTGCTGGTC
Source organism: Limnohabitans sp. (assembly GCF_023910625.1). Lineage (NCBI taxonomy): Bacteria > Pseudomonadati > Pseudomonadota > Betaproteobacteria > Burkholderiales > Comamonadaceae > Limnohabitans > Limnohabitans sp. Next base: position 402,603 of record NZ_JAAVVW010000002.1, on the reverse strand, counting down.
GAGGCCAAGGAAAAAGCCGAGCAGGCCAACCGCTTGCGTGGTGAGTTTCTGGCCAATATGAGCCATGAAATCCGTACGCCCATGAACGGTATTGTGGGCATGACCGAGCTGGCGCTGGATACCCAGGACCCCGCGCGGCAAAAAGAGTATCTGGTTTTGGCGCGCGACTCGGCCAATCATTTGTTGCAAATCATCAACGAGATCCTGGACTTCTCCAAAATCGAAGCCAAGGCGCTGGAGTTGGAGTTGTTAGAGGTCAGTCCGGCTCAACTCGTGCGACACACTGCGCGATCACTGGAGCAACTGGCCACAGCCAAGGGCGTGGACTTTCGGCTGGAAACCGCCGCCGACATTCCCGATTTGCTTTGGATGGATCCGGTGCGTATGCGTCAGGTTCTGACCAACCTGATCGGCAACGCCATCAAGTTCACCGATCGGGGCTCGGTCACCGTGAGGACCGAACTCGTGCGCGTCTTGGACCCCAAAACGGTGCTTTTGCGCATCAGCATCATCGACACGGGCATCGGGTTCGACCCTGATCGCACAGAAGCCCTGTTCAGCCCCTTCACCCAGGCAGATGGCTCGGTGACCCGTTCATTTGGGGGCACGGGCCTTGGCCTGGCCATCACGCGCAGCTTGCTGCAACTGATGGGGGGCCACATCACTGCCGAGGGCCGACCTGGACAGGGGGCAACATTTGTGGCCACCTTGCCCGCCCGCTTGGTGGAGCAGCCCAGCGTGCGTGCGGTCCCCACGCCGGCCAGGCCAAACACGGGGCTGACCGCTGCTGCGCAGGGCAAGACCTGCTCGGTGCTGTTGGTGGAGGACCACGACATCAACCGCAAACTGGCCGAGATCATGCTCCAGCGCATGGGTTGCCGCTATGCGGCGGTTGCCAATGGCCAGCAGGCGCTGGACCGGCTGGCGCAAGAGCGTTTTGATGTGGTCTTGATGGACGTGATGATGCCGGTTATGGACGGTTTGACCGCCCTGAAGGTCTTGCGAGAGCGGGAGACCGGGGGTATTGCGCGCACGCCGGTGCTGATGGTCACAGCCCATGCCATGACGGGCGACAAGGAGCGCTTCATCGCGGCGGGGGCAGATGGTTACGTGTCCAAACCCATGTCGCAGGCTGCCTTGCAAAAGCAAATCGAGCGCGTACTCCAGTTGTGAGTCAGACCTGTAGCAGTTGAAGTTCAGCCTGCCAGGTGTGCGTGCCCTCAGATGCTGGTTTTTTCAAGATCGCGTAAACGGAAGCGCTGGATCTTGCCGGTGGCCGTCTTGGGCAATTCGGCCACAAACTGAATGAAGCGCGGGTACTTGTAAGGGGCCAGGCGATTCTTCACGAAGTCTTTGACTTCGTCCTGCGTCAGGCGCTGGCCGGCTTTGAGCACGATGAAGGCCTTGGTTTTGGTCAGGCCATCGCTGTCTTGCTTGCCGATCACGGCGGCTTCCAGAATCGCCGGATGCTGCACCAGTGTGGATTCGACCTCAAATGGCGAGACGTAGATGCCGCTGACCTTGAGCATGTCGTCGTTGCGCCCGGCATAGGTGTAATAGCCGTCGGGGTCGCGGCTGTACTTGTCGCCGCTCTTGGTCCACACCCCCTGGAAAGTGTCGCGGGTTTTCTCGCGGTTGTTCCAGTACATCAAAGCGCTGCTGGGGCCTTGGATGAACAGATCGCCTATCTCGTCGTGCCCTGTGAGCACGCTGCCGTCCTCGCCCCGCAACTGCACTTCATAACCGGGCACGGCCTTGCCGGTCGTGCCGTAGCGCACATCGCCGGGGCGGTTGGACAAAAAGACGTGCAGCATTTCGGTCGAGCCGATGCCGTCGATGATGTCGCAGCCAAAGTGGCTGGACCAGCGCTCGGCGATGTCGCGCGGCAGGGCTTCACCTGCCGACGAGCACAGGCGCAAGGCCACAGCACTTTGGGCGGGCAAGCCGGGCTGGGCCAGCATGCCGCCGTAGCCAGTGGGCGCGCCGAAGAAGACGGTGGGTTGGTGGTCCACCATGCGCTTGAAGGTGGCATCCGGGGTGGGGCGCTCGGCCATCAGGACCACGCTTGCGCCCACGCTCAAAGGGAAAGTCAGGGCGTTGCCCAGGCCGTAAGCGAAGAACAGTTTGGCGGCCGAGAACACCACATCGCTCTCGCGCAAATGGAGCACCGCCTTGCCATACAACTCAGCCGTCCAATACAAGTTGGCTTGGCTGTGCACCGTGCCTTTGGGCTGACCAGTGGAGCCTGAGGAGTACAGCCAAAAACCGGGTTCATCAGCCCCTGTGGAGGTGGGCAGCGCGACTGGGTTTTGGGCCACGAAGTCGGCCATGTTGAACTGGCCTGGCGACAAAGCACCTGTTGGCCTTGAAACCAAGACGTGGCCCACTTCTGTTTGGGTCAGTTCCATCGCGGCTTGGAGCGCGGGCAGCAGCGCACCGGACACCAGTGCAGCCTGGGCGCGACTGTTGCGCAGCATGAAAGCGTAGTCATCGGGGGTGAGCAGAGTGTTCACCGCCACGGGGACCACGCCTGCATAGAGCGAGCCCAAAAAGGCCACCACCCAGTCGCAGCTGTCGTGCATGAGCAACAGCACGCGTTCTTCGCGTTTGAGACCCAGCGCTTTCAATCCCCCGGCAAAGCGACGGATCTGCTCGGTCAGCTGGCCATAGCTGAGCGATCCGGCATCGTCGATCAGCGCTGTTTTATCGGGGCGTGTCGCGTTGCTGGCGATCAGGTGCTGGGCAAAGTTGAATTCGGTGGGCGGTGGGGATGCGTGGTGCATGCGGTGTCTCCAAGTGATTTCGGCTTCAGGTGTTCAAGTGGGCCAGTTGGCGGTATAAACAGAACTTGATGCACTATTGTGCTTACCTGTCAGTATGCAATAAAGTGCATGTTTCAAGTTCCCAAAAGTCCTAGGGTTTACCCTATTTTTGAAAAGCCATGTTGAACATGACCTCTGAAGTCAGACTGTCCACCGATCCGACCGGGCCGCAAGCCAAAAGTAACCCATTCCTGGTGGCGTTGGGCGAGCGCGTGCGCATGCTGCGCTCGCGCAAAGGCATGACGCGCCGTGCCGTGGCCTTGGCGGCCGATGTGTCCGAGCGGCATTTGGCCAACCTCGAATACGGCACGGGCAACGTGTCGGTGCTGGTGCTGCTGCAAGTGGCCACTGCTCTGCAGTGCTCGCTGGCCGAGTTGCTGGGCGATGTGACCACCACGTCGCCCGAATGGCTGCTGATCCGCGAGTTGTTGTCCAAACGCAGTGAGGCCGATCTGCGCCGTGCCCGCATGCAACTGGTCGAGCTGTTTGGCGAGGGCGGCACCGCGCAAGAGCGCCAGAACCGCATTGCCTTGATTGGTTTGCGCGGTGCCGGTAAGACCGCACTGGGCCAGCGCCTGGCCGACAACTTGGGCTTTCCGTTCATTGAGCTCAGCCGTGAGATCGAGCAGTTTGCCGGTTGCCAGATCAGCGAGATTCACAACCTCTATGGCGCCAACGCTTACCGCCGCTACGAGCGCCGTGCGCTTGAAGAGGCGATCCAGATTTACCCCGAAGTCGTCATCGCCACACCGGGTGGCTTGGTGTCGGACTCGGCCAACTTCAATTTGCTGCTCTCGCATTGCACGACCGTGTGGCTTCAGGCCGATGCTGCTGACCACATGGGCCGTGTGGCCGCGCAGGGTGACATGCGCCCCATGGCCGCGAGCCGCGAGGCGATGGAAGACCTCAAGCGCATCCTGGAAGGTCGCTCGGCTTTTTATTCCAAGGCCGACTTGGCCATCAACACCAGTGGCCGCAGCGAAGACCAGGCTTTTGAAGCCTTGCGTACTTCGGTGCGCCAGCATTTGACGCTGCCGGTTTGAAGGGTGGAAGAAAAATGCATTTACTAGGGTAAATACTTAGTAAATGCATTAAAGTGCATATTGTGTGGCCATGCAACCTGCACTAAAATTCAATTTAACATGCAATGAAATGCATCTTTTGATCGAAAACAACATCCCCTTGCCACCGGAGACACCCACATGACGCAAGCTTTCCAGGTTGACTACCAAACCAACCCCTCGCAATACAAACACATCCAGCTGGCTTTTGAGGGCGAGATCGCCACCTTGTCGATCAACATCAACGAAGACGCTGGCATCCGCCCTGGCTACAAACTCAAGCTCAACAGCTATGACTTGGGTGTGGACATTGAGTTGCACGATGCGCTGCAACGCATCCGTTTCGAGCACCCCGAAGTGCGCTCGGTGGTGGTGACCAGCGCGCGTGACCGCGTGTTTTGCTCGGGTGCCAACATCTTCATGCTGGGTGTGTCCACGCACGGCTGGAAAGTGAACTTTTGCAAGTTCACCAACGAAACCCGCAACGGCATTGAAGACTCCAGCAAGCACGACGGCCTGAAATTCGTCGCAGCCCTGAACGGCGCTTGCGCTGGCGGCGGCTACGAGCTGGCCCTGGCTTGCGATGAAATCGTCTTGGTCGATGACCGCTCCAGCGCCGTGTCGTTGCCTGAAGTGCCTTTGCTCGGCGTGTTGCCCGGTACCGGCGGCCTGACCCGCGTGACCGACAAGCGCCATGTGCGCCACGACCTGGCCGATATCTTCTGCACCAGCGTGGAAGGTGTGCGGGGTCAAAAAGCCGTGGACTGGCGTCTGGTCGATGCCATCGCCAAGCCCGCTGTGTTCAAGGAAGCCGTGCAAACTCGTGCCAAAAAACTGGCCGCTGGCAGCATCCGCACCGCAGGCGTCAAAGGCGTGAGCTTGACGCCCTTGAACCGCAGCATCGCGGCCGATGCCCTGACTTACACCAACGTCACGGTGGACATCGACCGCGCCAAGCGCATCGCCACCTTCACCGTCAAAGCCCCGGCCTCTGCTCAGCCCACGAATATCGATGGCATCGAAGCCGCAGGCGTGAACTGGTGGCCGCTGCAGATGGTGCGCGAACTCGACGACGCCATCTTGCACATGCGCACCAACGAACTGGACATCGGCACCTGGGTGCTCAAGACTTTGGGCGATGCAGCGGCCGTGTTGGCGTCTGACGCCACCTTGCTGGCCCACAAAGACCACTGGCTGGTGCGCGAGACCATTGGCCAGCTGCGCCGCACGCTGGCCCGCATGGACGTGTCTTCGCGCAGCCTGTTCGCCCTGATCGAAGAAGGCACGTGCTTTGCGGGCACGCTGGCCGAGCTGGCGTTCTGCGCCGACCGCGCATACATGCTGGCGCTGCCTGACGACGCAGACAAAGCGCCCAAGCTGCAACTGAGCGAGATGAACTTCGGCTTCTTCCCCATGGTCAACGACCAGACCCGCCTGCAGCGCCGCTTTTATGAAGAAGTGCCCGCCATGGAAGCCGCACGCGGTGCGATTGGCCAAGTGTTGGACGCCGATGCCGCTTTGGCGCTGGGCTTGGTCACGGCTGCGCCTGACGACATTGACTGGGCTGACGAAATTCGCTTGGCCCTGGAAGAGCGTTCTTCCATGTCGCCCGATGCTTTGACTGGTTTGGAAGCCAACCTGCGTTTCGCCCAGAAGGAAAACATGGCCACCCGCATTTTTGGCCGCCTGACCGCCTGGCAAAACTGGATCTTCCAGCGCCCCAACGCCGTCGGCGAAAAGGGTGCTCTGAAGGTCTACGGCAAAGGCGAGAAAGTCCAGTTTGATATGAATCGCGTCTGATTCGTACAGCGTTATGCGTTGAGTGTTGAGCGTGAAGATGGAGTCCAACGCCCAACCCTAAACCTAAACCCTAAACCCCATTAACCCCCCCAGGAAATCATGATGTCCGGTATCAACTACAGCGAAAAAATCCCCAACAACGTCAACTTGAGCGAAGACCGCACCTTGCAGCGCGCGCTTGAGCAGTGGCAGCCCAACTTCATCAACTGGTGGGACGACATGGGCCCCGAAGGCTCGACCGACATGGACGTGTACCTGCGCACCGCCGTGAGCGTGGACCCGCAAGGCTGGGCCCAGTTTGGCCACGTCAAGATGCGCGACTACCGTTGGGGCGTGTTCATGAACCCCGGCGAGCAAGACCGCAAGATCCATTTTGGCGACCACATCGGCGAAAAAGCCTGGCAAGACGTGCCTGGCGAGCACCGCGCCAACCTGCGCCGCATCATCGTGACGCAAGGCGACACCGAGCCAGCGTCTGTCGAGCAGCAGCGCCACCTGGGCCTGACCGCGCCCAGCATGTACGACCTGCGCAACCTGTTCCAGATCAACGTCGAAGAAGGCCGCCACCTGTGGGCCATGGTGTACCTGCTGCACAAATACTTCGGCAAAGACGGCCGAGAAGAAGCCGATGCACTGCTGCAGCGCAACAGCGGCAACGAAGACAACCCCCGCATCTTGCAGGCGTTCAACGAGAAGACACCTGACTGGTTGTCGTTCTTCATGTTCACTTACTTCACCGACCGCGACGGCAAGTTCCAACTGTGTGCTTTGGCTGAGTCGGCATTCGACCCACTGGCCCGCACCACCAAGTTCATGCTGACCGAAGAAGCGCACCACATGTTTGTGGGCGAGTCCGGCGTGAGCCGCACCATCCAGCGCACTGTGGATGTGATGAACCAGCTCAAAACCGACGACGTGGGCAAACTGCGCGCTGCCGGTGTGATCGATTTGCCCACCATCCAGCGTTACATCAACTTCCACTTCTCGGTGACCATCGACTTGTTCGGTGCCGACGAGTCGTCGAATGCCGCCACTTTCTACAGCTCGAGCCTCAAGGGCCGCTACGAAGAAGGCAAGCGCGGTGATGACCACGTCCTGAAGGGCAACAGCTACAAAATCTTGTCGGTTGAAGGCGGTAAGCTGATCGAGAAAGAAGTGCCGATGCTCAACGCTTTGAACGAAGTGCTGCGCGACGACTACATCACCGATTCCAAAGGCGGCATCGAACGTTGGAACCGCGTGATCAGCAAGGCCGGTATTCCTTTCACCTTGACCGCCCCTCACAAGGCTTTCCACCGCAACATCGGCTCCTTGTCGGGCTCCAAGATCACGCCTGATGGCCGCGTGGTGACCGACGAGCAGTGGATGGCGCAAGTGGGCGAGTGGTTGCCCACCCACGAAGACCGCGCTTATGTGGCCAGCCTGATGGGTCGTGTCGTTGAGCCAGGCAAGTTCGCCAACTGGATCGCGCCACCCGTCATGGGCATCAACCGTCAGCCAGTGGACTTTGATTACGTTCGCTTCAACTGATGTTCTGATTTGACTGCTGCCTCTGACTCGTTGCGGGGGCGGCAGTTGACAGGGGAAGGGGCGGGTTCCTCATGACGGGGTACCGAAAATCGTCACCCGCCCCTTCCCCTTTCAATGACATGGGTGTGCTGCAGGCACAGGCTGCCAGTAGACTTGCACGGTTGAAGTAGCCACTGAGCGACGGTATGGCTGTGGGCCGGGCGCCGATTTCTGGTACCCCAGCATGAGGCGCCCGGCCCACAGCCATGCCGTTGCGGACCACGCAGACTAAAGCAAGACAAAACAGACAAACACAAGAGAGCCAAGACATGAGCACCGAAGCGACGCTGATCAAGCAACACCTGATTGACCCGGAAATCTGCATCCGCTGCAACACCTGCGAAGCGATCTGCCCGGTCGGTGCCATCACGCACGACTCGCTCAACTACGTGGTCAAGGCCGACATCTGCAACGGTTGCATGGACTGCATCTCACCATGCCCGACAGGCTCGATTGACAACTGGCGCATGGTGCCCAAGGCCAAGGCCTACAGCATCGAAGAACAACTCAAGTGGTACGACCTGCCCGCAGAACTGAGTGCTCAAGAGTTGGCTGCTGCGGGCGGCGTCGCAGACACCGCACAAGAACAAGCGCAAACCGCATTGCAATCGGCTACCTCTTCCTCGGCTTCGGCCGTCAGCACCGCCGCTGCTTCGGGCTTCAACTCGGCCCAGTTGGGTGCGACGATTCCTCCTTGGTCTGCGGCCCACGCCTATACCAACCTCTATAGCCCCAAGGCGCAAGACAAAACCATCACCGCTACCGTCACGGGCAACCTGCGCGTGACCGAGGTCGGCCAACAAGTTGGCCAGCAAGACTACGACACGCACCACATCGTGCTCGACTTTGGCAGCATGCCTTTCCCGGTGCTCGAGGGCCAGTCGATTGGCATCATCCCGCCTGGGCTGGATGCCAACGGCAAGCCGCACCATGCGCGCCAGTATTCCATTGCCAGCCCCCGCAACGGCGAGCGCCCAGGGCACAACAATGTTTCGCTCACCATCAAGCGCGTGCTCGAAGACCACGATGGCCAAGCTGTGCGTGGCGTGGCCTCCAACTTCATGTGCGACCTGTTGGTCGGTGACAAGGTGCAGGTGATTGGGCCGTTTGGCGCGAGCTTTCTGATGCCCAACCACCCCAAGAGCAACATCGTCATGATCTGCACGGGTACAGGGTCTGCCCCCATGCGGGCCATGACCGAGTGGCGTCGCCGCCTGAGGGCCAGCGGCAAGTTCGAAGGGGGCAAGCTGATGCTGTTTTTCGGTGCCCGCACGCCCGCGGAGCTGCCGTACTTTGGCCCACTCAACAACCTGCCCAAAGATTTCATTGACACCGAGTTTGCTTTCTCGCGCGAAGTGGGCAAGCCCAAGCGTTATGTGCAAGACGCGCTGCGCGAGCGCGCCGCCGACATCGCGCTGCAGCTCAAAGACCCGAACACCTGCTTTTATGTCTGTGGCCTCAAAAGCATGGAGGAGGGCGTGGTGATGGCCTTGCGCGATATCGCACAGAACGCCGGTCTTGATTGGGATACCGTAGGCGCGGCGCTGAAAAAAGAAGGCCGTCTGCACCTCGAAACCTACTGACCCCGCATGGCCAATACCATCCACATCGGTCTCGACCAAGTTCGCCAGAAATTGCGCCAGCCAAGGTCCCAGCTCAAAGGTCGTCAGGCCTCGCCCGATGCGCGCGCCGAGGTGAATACTTTGATCGGTTCACCACCCGAAGGTGGCCACCGCCGTGATTTGCTGATCGAGTACCTGCATCTGTTGAACGACCACTTCCACGCTCTCTTTGAGCGCCACATGGTGGCGCTGGCCGCCGAGATGCGCTTGCCGGTGGTCGAGGTGTTCGAGGTGGCGTCTTTTTATCACCACTTTCAGATCCTGAAAGACGATGCACCGGCCCCGCGCATCACTGTGCGGGTGTGCGACAGCTTGAGCTGCAGTTTGGCGGGCAGTGACAGCTTGCTGCGCCAATTGCAGCGGGATCTGTCGGGCGACGTGCAGGTCGTCAACGTGCCTTGTTTGGGCCGCTGCGAGCAAGCGCCTGCGGCGCAAGTGGGCCAGCAGGCAGTGGCGCAGGCGACGGCCGAAGGCGTGACCCTTCTGGTGGGCGATAACAACATCCAGCCTCTGGCCTTGCCCCATGCGCTGCATTACGACGATTACAAAAAAGCCGGGGGCTACCAGCTGGCCTTGCAAGTGGCCACAGGCCTGAAAGACCATGAATCGGTCATCCAGGTGCTGGAGTCTTCTGGCTTGCGCGGCCTGGGTGGCGCAGGTTTTCCGGCCGGTCGCAAATGGCGCATCGTGCGCAGCCAGCCCGGACCGCGTCTGATGGCGGTGAACATCGACGAAGGCGAGCCCGGCACCTTCAAGGACCGCACTTGCCTGGAGGCCGACCCGCATCGTTTTTTGGAAGGCGTGCTGATCGCTGCCAGTGTGGTGGGTTGCGAGGCGGTTTACATCTATTTGCGCGACGAGTACCACGAGGCCCGCGTGATGTTGACCGAAGAGTTGGCCGCATTGCAGGCAAACCCGCCTTGTGCCTTGCCGCGCATCGAATTGCGCCGTGGCGCGGGCGCCTACATCTGCGGCGAAGAGTCCGCCATGATCGAGAGCATCGAAGGCAAACGCGGCGAGCCGCGCATGCGCCCGCCCTACATTGCCGAGGTCGGGCTGTTTGGACGCCCGACCCTGGAACATAACTTTGAAACCCTGTTTTGGGTGCGCGAACTGATCGAGCATGGCGCGGAGCGCTTTGCCGCGCAAGGGCGTCAAGGCCGCCAAGGCCTGCGCCGCTTCAGCGTGAGCGGCCGCGTCCAGCAGCCGGGCGTCAAGCTTGCGCCTGCGGGCATCACGCTGCGTGAACTGGTGGATGAACACTGCGGCGGCATGGCCGAGGGGCACACGCTCTACGCCTACCTGCCAGGTGGGGCGAGCGGTGGCATTTTGCCTGAGCGCTTGGCCGATGTGCCGCTGGACTTTGACACCCTGCAGCCGCACGGCTGCTTCATTGGTTCGGCCGCCGTGATGGTGCTGAGCCAACACGACAGTGCCCGCGAAGCTGCGCTGAACGTGATGCGCTTTTTTGCACACGAGAGTTGCGGCCAATGCACACCCTGCCGTGTGGGCACCGACAAAGCAGCGCAACTGATGACGGCTGAAGTCTGGGATGCCGAGACTTTGCAAGACTTGGCGCAGGTCATGGGCGATGCATCCATCTGCGGCTTGGGTCAGGCCGCGCCGAATCCGATACGGTGTGTGCTGGATTATTTTCCGCACGAAGTGGGCGCAGTGGTGAAAGCATGAGCACCGTTCAATTCACCCTCAATGGCCAATCGGTAGAAGCGCCTGCCGGCAAAAGCATTTTCAACATCGCCAAAGACCTCGGCATCGCCATCCCGCATTTGTGCCACAAGGAAGGCTTGGCGCCAGACGGCAACTGCCGCGCTTGTGTGGTCGAGGTGGCTGGTGAGCGCACCCTGGCCCCCAGCTGCTGCCGCAGCGCCACGCCCGGCATGCAGGTGCGCACCGACAGTGAGCGCGCTGTCAAAAGTCAGAAGATGGTGCTGGAGATGCTGCTGGCCGATCTGCCCGAGCAGGGCCACAAATGGCTGGACGACCGTGCCGAGGCCCCGCACGGTGAACTGAGTCAATGGGCCGAGCACCACGGCGTGCAGGTGCGCCCGCAACTGGCAGCGCTCAAGCGTGAGGCGGTGCCTGCCGACCTGTCCCACCCGGCCATGGCCGTGAACTTGGATGCCTGCATTCAGTGCAACCGCTGCGAACGCGCTTGCCGCGACCTGCAAGTGAACGATGTGATTGGTCTGGCCTTTCGGGGCGCGCACACGCAAGTGGTGTTTGACCTGGCCGACCCGATGGGGGGCAGCAGTTGCGTGGGTTGCGGCGAATGCGTGCAGGCTTGTCCTACCGGCGCGCTCATGCCCAAGACCCACATGGGCCCGCAAAAGGTGGACCGCGAAGTCGATTCGGTCTGTCCGTTTTGTGGCGTGGGTTGTTTGGTCACTTTCCAGGTCAAAGACGAAAAAATCATCAGCGTCCAAGGCCGCGCTGGCCCGGCCAACGAAGGCCGTTTGTGCGTCAAGGGCCGCTTTGGCATGGACTACATCCACAGCCCAGACCGCATCACCCAACCGCTGATCCGCAAAGCGGGGGTGGCCAAAGATGTGTCCTTGTTGGATGGCCACACCCACTGGCGCGAAGTGTTCCGCGAAGCGACCTGGGAAGAAGCACTCGATCTGGCCACCCAGCCGCTCAATGCGCTGCGCGACCAACACGGCCCCAAATCCCTCGCCGGTTTCGGCTCGGCCAAAGGCAGCAACGAAGAAGCCTACTTGTTCCAAAAGCTGGTGCGCACCGGCTTTGGCAGCAACAACGTGGACCACTGCACGCGCCTGTGCCATGCGTCCAGTGTGGCGGCATTGCTCGAAGGGGTGGGCTCAGGGGCCGTCAGCAACCCGGTGCGCGATGTCGAGCATTCAGACCTCATCATCGTCATCGGCGCCAACCCCACCAACAACCACCCGGTGGCCGCCACCTGGATGAAGAACGCAGCCCAGCGCGGCACCCGCATCGTGCTGGCCGACCCGCGCATCACCGACATCGGTCGCCACACCTGGCGCAACCTGCAGTTCAAGGCCGACACCGATGTGGCGCTGCTCAATGCCATGCTGCACGTCATCGTCACCGAGAACCTGTGCGACGAACAGTTTTTGCGCGAGCGTGCCGACAACGTGGCCGCTCTCAAGGCCCATGTGCAGGGCTACACACCCGAAGCCATGAGCGCGGTGTGCGGCATCCCGGCCGACACCATCCGCGAAGTGGCACGGGCCTACGCCAAGGCCAAAGCCGCCATGATTTTGTGGGGCATGGGCGTGAGCCAGCATGTGCACGGCACCGACAACGCGCGCTGCCTGATTGCGCTGGCCAGCATCACCGGGCAGATTGGCCGCCCCGGCACCGGCCTGCACCCCTTGCGTGGCCAAAACAACGTGCAGGGCGCAAGCGATGCCGGCCTGATCCCGATGATGTACCCCAATTACCAACGGGTCGCCGACAAGTCAGCACACGACTGGTTTGAAAAGTTCTGGGACACGAAGCTCGACGACCAACCTGGCTACACCGTGGTCGAAATCATGCACAAGGCCCTCGCGCCAGACACCGACCCGCACAAGGTGCGCGGCATGTACATCATGGGCGAAAACCCGGCCATGAGCGACCCGGACCTGAACCATGCCCGCCACGCGTTGGCCAGCTTGCAGCATTTGGTGGTGCAAGACATCTTCTTGACCGAAACCGCTTGGCTGGCCGATGTGGTGCTGCCCGCCAGCGCCTGGCCCGAGAAGACCGGCACCGTCAGCAACACCGACCGCACGGTACAGATGGGCCGCCAAGCCGTGTTGCCGCCGGGCGATGCCAAGCCCGATTTATGGATCATCCAGCAGATCGCCCAGCGCATGGGCCTGAACTGGCACTACGCAGGCGAGCAAGCGGGTGTGGCAGAGGTCTATGAAGAAATGCGTCAGGCCATGGCCCCGGCCATTGGCGGCATCGACTGGGCGCGCCTGGACGCGGGCTCGGTCACTTACCCCTGTGTGACTGCAGACGATCCGGGTCAGCCGATCGTCTTCCATGACCACTTTCCCACGGCAGACGGTCGAGTGCGGCTGGTGCCCGCCAGTCTTATCCCGGCCAACGAGCTGCCCGATGCCAAATACCCGCTGGTGCTGATCACCGGGCGGCAACTGGAGCACTGGCATACCGGCAGCATGACGCGCCGCGCCAGTGTGCTCGATGCGCTGGAGCCTGCGGCCACGGCCTCGATGCACGGCAGCGAGTTGCGCCGGCTGGGGTTGCAGGCCGGGCAGCTTGTGCGCATTGCCTCGCGGCGCGGCAAGGTGCTGTTGCAGCTGCGCCAGGACGACGGCACGCCGCTGGGCACGGTGTACATCCCCTTTGCTTATCAGGAGGCAGCGGCCAATTTGCTGACCAACGCGGCGCTGGACCCGTTTGGCAAGATCCCAGAATTCAAATACTGCGCCGTGCGGATGGAAGCGGCAACCCCGGTGAACGCATGATCGGCAGCGGTTTGCGCCCATGGGCCGGTGATGCGGCTGCGCCCACGGTGGGCTGACCGATCTGGCCAAGGCGGTTGAATTGATTTTGATTAACGTCGAGATGCGCGGTGCTCGTTTCACCTTCCGCTTCGAGCCCGTTCGCCGCATGGTTTTCGCTTTGCGTTTACCCTTGCTGAACAAAACCATGCTGGGTTGATGAAGGGGCAAGCCCCGCTGAAAGAAAGTGCCCAATGTCTGTTCATGTCGTTTCCGAAATGGCGGTGCTGATGCGCCGCGAAGCCGTGCAAGGGGCCATGTCCCGCTGGCAGTCGCACCGCTGGGTGCTGGCCGATGTGGTGCCGCATGAAGCCGGGTTTGGTGAAAACCCGCGCTGCCTGCGTCAAACCGATGGCGAAGCCCTGTGGCTTTACCCTGCTTGGCGGCTGGAGCTGTTCAGCGACGACGCCGAAGGCTATTGGCTCAACCTCACCTCGCCCACCCCCAGTCTTTTTGTCATGTGGCGTGTGCAACAAGGGCAGGATGGCCAGGAGGAGCAGGCTGTGCCCCAAGCCCTGAGTCTGAGTTACCACGACGCGGGTCGCTGGCTCGATGCCCAGGAAACCGTGGAAAACGTCCCTGCCTCGCCCGAAGTGGTGGCCCGGTTGCAGGCCTTCACCGACGCCTTTTATGTGCCCGAAGTCAAGCGCCGGCAGCGCCCGCAAAGTTTTCAGGGCCTGACCGACCGCTTTGGTCAGCCCGCCTCGGTCAGTACAACGGACAAGCGCAAGGGCGGGAGGCAGGGCCCATGAGCGAGCACTTTTTCAGCCGCTGGTCGCAGCGCAAGCAATCCGTGGCCAAGGGCTTGCCGGTGGCCGAACCTGCCATCCCGGCGAGTCCGGTCGAGTCGTCTGAATTGACTGGATCGTCCCAATCGTTGCAAAGTTCCAAGGCTGCGGCCCAAGAGACTGAGTCGGGTGCAACCGAAGCGAAGTCCAGCGAGTTACCCGCCGAGCCCTTGCCCAGCCTGAACGACGCACGCGCCTTGACCCCGTCCTCGGACTTTCAGCCTTTCATGCGGCCCGGCGTGACCGCCGATGTGCGCAATGTGGCCATGAAAAAACTGTTCACCGACCCGCATTTCAATGTCATGGACGGCCTCGACATCTACATCGGCGACTACAACACACCCGACCCCATGCCCGCAGGCATGCTGCAAAAAATGGTGGGTGCGCAGTTGCTGGGTTTGTTCGACAGACCCGATGAAGCGGCGGCCAAGACTGCGCCCACGGCCGAGCCTGTGTCGACTGCTGTCAGCCCTGCTGCAGACCCCGGTGGAAACCCTGAGCAAAGTCCTGCGGCCCCGCAAGGCTCGCCAGTTGTGGCACAGTCGCCGCCTTCCCTGCCCGATTTGGCAGGATCGGTCAGCCCCGTGATTCAGCCCCACGCCAACGCGCACCCCGAACATGACCACCCTGATTTGCAACTGCAACCAAACCATGCCCCTGCAAGCCCAAGCCCTGGGCCAAGCACTGGGTGAAGACCTGACGCTGCACACCACCTTGTGCCGCCGCGAGGCTGGACAATTTCAAAAAGCCGTGAAAACCGGCGACACCGTGGTGGTGGCTTGCACCCAAGAAAAACGCCTGTTCAGTGAACTGGCCGAGCAAACCGAAGGCGCGATTTCGCCCATCCGCTTTGTCAACATCCGCGAAACCGGCGGCTGGGGCCGTGAAGCCGCGCACGCCACAGCCAAAATGGCCGCACTGCTGGCCGCTGCCCGTTTGCCCGAACCCGAACCGGTGGCCACCGTCACCTACAAAAGCGAAGGCCGCGTGCTCATCATCGGGGCCATCGATGTGGCCGAACGCGCCGCCAGTTTCTTGTCAGATGCGATGCAGGTCACGATTTTTGCGCAAGGCCCGGGTAACGCCGGGGGCAGTCAGGAACGGCGTCATCCCGTGGTGGCCGGGCGCTTGCAAAGCCTGAGCGGATGGCTGGGTGCGTTTGATGTGACCTGGGACGCCAGCAACCCGATTGACCTGGACCTGTGCACCCGCTGCAACGCTTGCGTGGCCGCCTGCCCCGAGCAGGCCATTGGCCTGGATTACCAGGTGGACTTGTCACGCTGCACATCGCACCGCGACTGCGTCAAGGTGTGCGATGCCGCAGGTGCTATTGACTTCAGCCGCGACGCCCGTCCGCGAACCGAGCGCTTTGATGTGGTGCTGGACTTGCGTGGCGACCAAGCATCGCCCACCTTCACCTCACACGCCTTGCCGCAAGGCTACTTCCGCTGGGATGGACAAGACCTGCCAACTTTGCTGAAGGTGCGCGAACTGGTGGGCGAGTTTGAAAAGCCCCGGTTTTTTGCCTACAAACAAAAGCTCTGCGCCCACAGCCGCAACGAACAAGTCGGTTGCAGCGCCTGCATTGACATTTGCTCGGCCGAAGCCGTGCGCTCCGACAAGAGCCGCCAGCAAATCGTGGTCAACCCCAACCTGTGCGTGGGCTGCGGCGCTTGCACCACGGCTTGCCCCACTGGGGCCCTGACTTACGCTTACCCGCGCCCGGCAGAGCAGGGGGCCAAGATCCGCGCATTGCTCTGGGCCTACCAAGCCGCTGGCGGGCGCGATGCTGCTTTGCTGTTGCACAGCCAAGACAAAGGCCAGGCGCTGATCGACGAGCTGGGTCGGGGTGCGCAGCTGGGCGTGATGCAAGGCGTGCCTGCCCGCGTGATGCCCGTGGCCCTGTGGCACACCGCCAGTGTGGGCATGGAGCTGTGGCTGTCGGCCGTGGCCTATGGCGCTCGCCAGGTCATGGTGCTGCTCACCACCGAAGAAGCGCCGCAATACCGCGCCGCGCTCCTTGAGCAAATGGCCGTGGCGCAAAGCTTGCTCAACGGCCTGGGCTACACCGGCGTGCATTTCCAGCTCATCGAAGCCAAAACCGCCACATCTTTGGATGGTGATTTGCAGCGCCTGTGCGCCCGCAGCCTCAAGACCGCCAGCCTGCCCACAGGCCCTGCCGTCGCCGCCCGTCACGCGGTGCAAGCCGAAAAGCGCAGCAACCTGGAGCTGGTCATCGACCACCTGATGGCCCAGTCGCCCGTGATGGCCATGGACGAGGCCTCGCGCCCAAAGGCACTCGCCTTGCCCGCCGCGGGGTCGCCTTTGGGCAGCATCACGGTGGACGGCAGCAAGTGCACGCTGTGCATGAGCTGCGTGGGCGCTTGCCCTTCGTCGGCGCTGCAAGACAACCCCTTGCAGCCCGAGTTGCGGTTTGTCGAGAAAAACTGCGTGCAATGCGGTCTGTGTGCCACGACCTGCCCCGAAAACGCGATCACTCTGCAGCCGCGCCTGTCGCTGCTGGCCGAACGGACGCAGCCCCGCGTGGTGCACAGCAGCCCGCCGTATGCCTGCATCCGCTGCGCCAAACCCTTTGGCACCCTCAAAGCGATTGAGACCATGTTGGGTCGCCTGACTGGCCACAGCATGTTCCAAGGCGCCGCGCTGGAACGCCTGAAAATGTGCGGCGACTGCCGCGTGGTGGACATGTTCACCGACGAGAACCAGGTGCGCATCACCGATGGCCAACTGCCTCCCAAAACCCGATAAATGCTTGCCATGAGCCCAGACCTGAACCTGTCCGCCAGCAGCCATGCGCTGGACGAAGAAACCGCCCGCGCCGAGGTGTACGGCCTGCTGTCGCAGCTGCTTTATGCCGCGCCATCGGCCGATTTGCTGGGCCAATTGCAGGTGGCCGTGACCGAGGCCCCCGATGCAGGTGGTTTTCTGGAAGAGCCTTGGCGCGACCTGGTGGCCAGCGCACGCAGCCTGAACCACGATCAGGTGGTGGCCGAATACAACCGCCTGTTTGGTGGGGTGGGCAAGCCCGAGGTTTACCTGTATGGCTCGCACTACCTCAGCGGCTTTTTGAACGAAAAACCATTGGTCAAGCTGCGCGACGACCTGGCAGCCTTGGGCCTGGGCAAAGGCGAGGGCATGTCCGACACCGAAGACCATGTGGCCTATGTCTTCGAAGTCATGCGCTACCTGATTGCCGGGGACGATGTGGCCGTGGCCAACCTCACGCACCAAATGGCATTTTTCAGCCAGCATCTGCAGCCGTGGGTGCCGCAAATGTGCCAAACGCTGCGGGCGCATCCTGCGGCTGTTTTTTATGCCCACTTGGCCGCATTCACCGAAGCTTTTCTGAGCGTGGAAACGCAGGGCTTCGATTTGGTGGCTTGATTGAAATGTTAGACGGGGTTTCATAGGGTTTTCACTGACTGGCGAGCGTTTGGTGCGCTGCATAATCAAAAACCAAGCAGTAATTTTTTACGCTTGCAAGTTCATCATCTTTCGGAGACTCACCTTGTCAGACAACAAAACCCCCCGCCGTCGTCATCTGCTCAAGGGCGCTGCCCTGGCTGCAGGTACCCTCTCTGCGCCCATGATCGCCAAGGCCCAAACCGGCCCGATCTCCATGCGCTGGCAGAGCACTTGGCCTGCCAAGGACATCTTCCACGAGTACGCACTGGACTACGCCAAGAAGGTCAACGACATGACCGGAGGCGATCTGAAGATCGAAGTGCTGCCAGCGGGCGCTGTCGTGCCTGCTTTCGGCTTGCTTGAAGCGGTCTCCAAAGGCACTTTGGACGGCGGTCACGGTGTGTTGGGTTACCACTACGGCAAGCAAAACGCTTTGGCCTTGTGGAACTCTGGCCCAGCCTTCGGCATGGACGCCAACATGATTTTGTCTTGGCACAAGTACGGCGGCGGTGCTGAACTGCTGGCCAAGTTGTACGCGTCGATTGGTGGCAACGTGCAGTCGTTCTTGTATGGCCCCATGTCCACACAGCCACTGGGCTGGTTCAAGAAGCCAATCACCAAGTCTGCGGATTTCAAGGGCTTGAAGTTCCGTACCAACGGGTTGGCCATTGACTTGTTCACCGCCATGGGTGCTGCGGTGAACGCCTTGCCAGGCGGCGAAATCGTCCCTGCGATGGACCGCGGCTTGCTGGATGGCGCTGAGTTCAACAACGCCACCTCTGACCGCATTTTGGGCTTTCCCGATGTCTCCAAGGTGTGCATGCTGCAAAGCTACCACCAGAGCGCTGAGACGTTTGAGATCATGTTCAACAAGACCAAGTACGATGCCTTGCCTGCCAAGATGAAGTCGGTCATCGCCATTGCTACGGAGGCGGCTTCTGCGGACATGTCCTGGAAAGCCATTGACCGCTATTCCAAGGACTACATCGAGTTGCAGACCAAAGACAAGGTCAAGTTCTATAAAACGCCTGACGCCATTTTGCAAGACCAATTGAAAATCTGGACCGAAATTGTCGCCAAGAAGTCTGCAGAAAATCCGCTGTTCAAGGAAATCGTGGAATCCCAACGCGCCTTCGCACAACGTGCGGTCAAGTGGGACCAGGACACCAACATCAGCCGTCGCATGGCCGTGAACCACTTCTTCGGAGCGAAAGCCCCAGCCCCTAAAAAAGGTTGATTTTTTCTGGCTTCCCTTACAGCCATCCAGTCAACCTGGATGGCTGATTCATTTATGCGGTTCCCTTATGCAAAACCTGTTGCTCTTTATTGACAAAGTCAGTACTTGGATTGGTCAATTTTTTTCCTGGCTGATCGTGGCGTTGACCTTCATGATTTCCTGGGAGGTTTTCTCCCGATATGTTTTAGACAGCCCCCATGCCTGGGCCTTTGACGTCATGAGCATGATGTACGGATCGCTCTTCATGATGGCGGGTGCCTACACCCTCTCCAAGAACGGCCATGTGCGTGGTGATGTGCTGTATGGCTTTTTCCCGCCCCGTCTGCAGGCCTGGTTGGACCTGCTTCTTTACATCGTGTTTTTCATACCGGGCGTGGTCGCTTTGGCGTACGCCGGCTATGGTTTTGCCGCAGATTCCTGGGCCATCAACGAGCACTCCAACGTGACGGCCGACGGTCCGCCCATCTACCCGTTCAAAACCATTTTGCCGATTGCGGGTGCTTTCCTGTTGGCTCAGGGTTTGGTTGAAATTGTGCGTTGCATTGTGTGTATCCAGCAAGGTGAGTGGCCCAAGCGTGGCGATGACGTGGACGAGGTCGATGTCGAAAAACTCAAGCAAATGGTCAATGTGAAAGACGAAGACATCGTCAAGTTAGGCGAGTTGGTGATTGCCAAGGGAACGCAAAAATGAAAAAAGAAGTCTGGTTTGGTCTGACCATCATGGCCTTGGTCGTGTTGTCGGCCTTTGTTTTGTTGCCTCCTCCTTCCGAGATGGCCAACGGTCATTTGGGCTTGCTCATGCTGGCCTTGGTGGTGGTGGCGATCATGTTGGGTTTCCCCACAGCTTTCACGCTCATGGGCATGGGCATGATCTTTGCCTGGATTGCTTACCGAAGCTCCAACCCCGATCTGGCGGTTCAGCAAACGCTGGACCTGATGGTTCAGCGCGCCTTCTCGGTCATGTCCAATGACGTGCTGATCTCGATCCCCTTGTTCGTGTTCATGGGCTACCTCATTGAACGCGCCAACTTGATCGAAAAATTGTTCAAGAGCATGCACTTGGCGATGGCCCGTGTTCCGGGTTCTTTGGCAGTGGCCACCATCGTGACCTGCGCCATTTTTGCCACGGCCACGGGCATCGTGGGCGCGGTGGTCACGCTCATGGGCTTGCTGGCGCTGCCGGCTATGCTGCGTGCGGGTTACAGCGTTCAGTTGTCGGCGGGGGCCATCACCGCAGGCGGCTGTTTGGGCATTCTGATTCCGCCCTCGGTCATGTTGATCGTCTACGGCGCGACGGCCGGCGTGTCGGTGGTCAAGTTGTACGCTGGCGCATTCTTTCCTGGTGTGATGCTGGCCACCTTGTACGTGCTCTACGTGGTGATTTTGGCCAAGATCAAGCCCAGCATGGCACCGCCCATGTCGGCGCAAGACCGCATCGTGCCCTTGCCAGCGTTTGCGCAAGTGGTGTCCAAAGACATCAGCAACAACGTGCTGCCCGGCTTGATCGGCGCCCTCAAGGGCAAGCGCAATGCGGCAGTGCCCATGCGCGACTTGCTCAACCACTTGGTCATTGCTTTGCTGCCGCTTTTGGCCGTCGCAGCGATCATGGGAACCATTTACTTCAAAGTCACTGCACCACTGCCCGTCGAGACGGTCGAGGGTGTGATGGCCATGGGTGGTGAGTTGTCCGATTCCGCAGACGCCGCAGAAGAGGAAAACGTCAGCGGTTTGTCGGAGCCCGAAACCGAAGGCTTGCAAACCCCACCGGCTGCGACCGAAGAGGCCAAAGCGGATGCGGCCCCAGCTTCAGAACCTGCCAAAGAGCCTGCGTCGGTCGCGGTCAGTGCTGCGGCGCAAACGCCTGCGGATGAGGCCGAGCGCCAAGAAGCGCCGCTGTCCTTCTGGATTGGCTTGGCCAGCTGCGCAGTGGCCTTGGCCCTGTTCTATGCCTATTTCAGCTTTGCAAGGCTTGAGATTTTCAAGATGTTGCTGGGCTCGTTCTTCCCGCTGGCCATCATGATTTTGGCGGTGCTCGGCACCATCGTGTTTGGTTTGGCCACACCGACCGAAGCGGCGGCCATGGGTTCGCTGGGCGGTTTGCTGCTGGCTGCCGCTTACCGCAGGCTCAACTATGTGGTGCTGCGCGAATCGGTGTACCTGACGGCAAAAACCAGCGCCATGGTGTGCTGGTTGTTTGTGGGCTCCAGCATTTTCTCGGCAGCCTTTGCGTTGCTGGGTGGCCAAGAGATCATCAACACCTGGGTGCTGGGCATGGACCTGACGCCGGTGCAGTTCATGATCCTGGCGCAAGTGGTCATCTTCTTGTTGGGCTGGCCTTTGGAGTGGACAGAGATCATCGTGATTTTCATGCCGATCTTCATCCCCTTGCTGCCCCACTTTGGCATCGATCCGCTGTTCTTCGGTTTGTTGGTGGCTTTGAACCTGCAGACCGCATTCCTGAGCCCACCTGTGGCCATGGCGGCTTTCTACCTGAAGGGTGTGAGCCCACCACACGTCACGCTGAACCAGATCTTCGCGGGCATGTTGCCTTTCATGGCGATTCAGGTCTTTGCCATCGTGCTGCTCTACATGTTCCCGGCCATCGGCATGTGGTTGCCTGAAGTTCTTTACAAATAAAAGAACACCGTGCGTCAGCGCACACAATGCCCAAGTGGTTTGTGTGTGCGGACACTTTCTTGAAGTCCATACCGTTTGGCCAGTCACCTGTTTGACGCAAATCAATCGGGGGTAAGGGTTTTCACTTGGGTGGTCGGCTGGTCAGCCAGTAAGATCACCTGTGCATTTTGCTGCCTAGGTTGGATGTTCTATTGAGCCGTTGCCTTGTCCCTTTAAGGAGTCTTTGATGTCTTCCAAAACTTCCGCTCTTTCGCGCCGCAGCCTGTTCTCAGGTGCTGCCACGGTGGGCGCGGTGGCTGCAGCCACCGCTGTTTTGCCGGGTGTTGTCAAGCAGGCCGCGCCCGTGGCCACGTCCTTGCCCAAGCCCACGCGTGGCGGGGGTTACACCCTGAGCGAGCACGTTCAGCAGTATTACAAGACCGCCCGCGTCTGATTTTTCGTCTCTCTTTCCTGTTCATCCCCAACTGGAGCCCTCCATGTTGCTGACCAAAAAATCCTCCGGCACATCTGATGCCACGTCATCCCCCTTCATCCACAGCTTGCGCCGTGGTTTGTCGCAGGCCTTGCCCACCCTGGACCGCCGCAGCTTTTTGCGCCGCTCGGGTTTGGGCGTGGGGGTGGGCTTGGCTGCATCCCAGTTGAGCTTGGTGCAAAAAGCGCAGGCCGCCACTGCCAAGTCCATCACGGGCGCGGGCAAGGTCGAAGTCAAGCGCACCATCTGCACCCACTGCTCGGTGGGTTGCGCCATCGATGCGGTTGTGGAAAACGGTGTTTGGGTGCGCCAGGAGCCTGTGTTCGACTCGCCCATCAACCTGGGTGCGCATTGCGCCAAGGGCGCGGCCATCCGTGAGCATGGCCATGGCGAATACCGCCTGCGTTACCCCATGAAGCTGGTCAACGGCAAATACGAGCGCATCAGCTGGGACGTGGCCCTCAACGAAATCAGCGCCAAGATGCTGGAGCTGAAAAAGGCCAGCGGCCCAGACAGCATTTATTACGTGGGCTCCTCCAAACACAACAACGAACAAGCCTATTTGCTGCGCAAGTTCGTGAGCTTCTGGGGCACCAACAACTGCGACCACCAAGCCCGCATTTGCCACTCCACCACGGTGGCCGGTGTGGCCAACACCTGGGGTTATGGCGCCATGACCAACTCGTACAACGACATGCAAAACAGCAAGGTCGCTTTGTACATCGGCTCCAACGCGGCCGAAGCCCACCCGGTGTCCATGCTGCACATGCTGCACGCCAAAGAAAACGGCTGCAAGATGATCGTGGTCGACCCGCGTTTCACCCGCACCGCAGCCAAGGCCGACGAGTTCGTGCGCATCCGCTCCGGTACCGACATTCCTTTCCTGTTTGGTGTGCTGTATCACATCTTCAAAAACGGCTGGGAAGACAAAAAATACATCAACGACCGTGTCTACGGCATGGACGCCATCAAGACCGAAGTGCTGGCCAAGTGGACACCCGACAAGGTGGAAGAGGCTTGCGGCGTCAAAGAAGACCAAGTCTTCAAGATCGCCAAGATGCTGCACGAGAACAACCCCGGCACCATCGTCTGGTGCATGGGCCAGACCCAGCACACGATTGGCAATGCCATCGTGCGTGCTTCTTGCATCTTGCAATTGGCTTTGGGCAACGTCGGCAAGACCGGTGGCGGCACCAATATTTTCCGTGGCCACGACAACGTGCAGGGCGCGACCGACGTGGGCCCTAACCCCGATTCATTGCCCGGTTACTACGGTTTGGCCGAAGGCTCCTGGAAGCACTTTGCCAGCACCTGGGGTGTGGATTTCGAGTGGATCAAAAAACAGTTCGCATCGCCCGCCATGATGGGCAAGAACGGCATCACCGTGTCCCGCTGGATCGATGGCGTACTCGAGAACAACGAGCTGATCGACCAAGACAGCAACCTGCGCGGCGTGTTCTATTGGGGCCATGCCCCCAACTCGCAAACCCGTGGTCTGGACATGAAGCGCGCCATGGACAAGCTCGACTTGTTGGTGGTGGTCGACCCGTACCCATCGGCCACAGCGGCCATGGCCGCCATGCCCGGCAAGGCCGAAGACCTTAACCCCAACCGTGCGGTGTACCTGTTGCCCGCTGCGACCCAGTTCGAAACCAGCGGTTCGTGCACCGCCTCCAACCGCTCCATCCAGTGGCGCGAGAAAGTCATTGAGCCCTTGTGGGAGAGCCGCTCGGACCACATGATCATGCACCAGCTGGCAGAGAAATTGGGCTTTGCCAAAGAGCTGTCCAAAAACTACAAGATGCAAAAAGTCGGCGGCATGGACGAGCCTGTGCCCGAGGACATCCTGCGCGAGATCAACAAGTGCGTCTGGACCATTGGCTACACCGGCCAAAGCCCAGAGCGCCTGAAGGCCCACATGAAGAACATGAACGTGTTCGATGTGAAGACGCTCAAGGCCAAAGGCGGCAAGGACAAGGAAACCGGCTACGACTTCACCGGTGATTACTTCGGTCTGCCATGGCCTTGCTACGGCACGCCCGAAATGAAGCACCCGGGCTCGCCCAACCTGTACGACACCTCCAAGCACGTCATGGATGGTGGCGGTAATTTCCGCGCGAACTTTGGCGTGGAACGTGAAGGCAAGAGCCTGTTGGCCGAAGACGGTTCGCACTCCAAGGGCGCGGACATCACCACCGGTTACCCGGAACTCGACCACATCTTGCTCAAGAAACTGGGCTGGTGGGACGAGCTGACCGAGGCTGAAAAAGCCAAAGCCGAAGGCAAAAACTGGAAGACGGATTCGTCGGGCGGCATGATCCGTGTGTTCATGAAAAACCACGGTTGCCACCCCTTTGGCAACGCCAAGGCGCGCGCCGTGGTCTGGAACTTCCCAGATCCGATTCCGCAGCACCGCGAGCCTTTGTACGGCACCCGTCCGGACTTGATGGCCAAGTACCCCACACACGACGACCGCAAGGCTTTCTGGCGTCTGCCTACCTTGTTCAAGACCGTGCAGGACAAGAACATCGCCGACAAGGTGCACGAGAAGTACCCGCTCATCCTGACCTCTGGCCGTTTGGTCGAGTACGAAGGCGGTGGCGAGGAAACCCGCGCCAACCCTTGGCTGGCCGAGTTGCAGCAAGAGGCCTATGTCGAAATCCATCCCAAGACGGCAGCAGACCGGGGCATCCGCAACGGCGACCGCGTCTGGTTGACCGGTGCCACCGGCGCTCGACTGGACGTGCAGGCCCTGGTGACCGAGCGTGTGGACACCGCCACGGTGTGGATGCCTTTCCACTTCTCTGGTCGTTGGCAAGGTGCCGACATGCTGGCGCACTACCCCAAAGGCGCTGCGCCCATCGTGCGCGGCGAGGCGGTCAACACCGCCACCACCTACGGTTATGACAGCGTCACCATGATGCAAGAGTCCAAGACCACCATCTGCAACATCGAAAAAGCCTAAGCGCCCCAGGAGAACACGATGGCACGAATGAAATTTATTTGCGATGCAGAGCGCTGCATCGAATGCAACGGCTGCGTCACCGCTTGCAAAAACGAACACGAAGTCCCGTGGGGCGTGAACCGCCGCCGCGTGGTCACCCTGAAACGATGGCGTACCGGGTGAGAAGTCGATCTCGGTGGCTTGCATGCACTGCTCCGACGCGCCTTGCATGGCCGTTTGCCCCGTCAACTGCTTTTACAAAACAGACGAAGGTGTCGTGTTGCACGACAAGGACATCTGCATTGGCTGTGGATACTGCTCCTATGCCTGCCCGTTTGGCGCGCCTCAATTCCCCTCCAGTGGCACCTTTGGCTTGCGCGGCAAGATGGACAAGTGCACGTTCTGTGCGGGCGGCCCAGAAGAGCATGGCAGCCAAGCTGAATTCGAAAAATACGGCCGCAACCGCCTGGCCGAGGGCAAGCTGCCCGCTTGTGCAGAAATGTGCTCAACCAAAGCTTTGCTGGCGGGTGACGGCGATGTGGTCGCCGACATTCTGCGCGGTCGTGTGCTGGCCCGAGGCAAAGGCGCCGAAGTTTGGGGCTGGGGCACGGCTTACGGCAACCAAGCCAAACCAGGAGCCTGAGCATGAAAAAAACCATCTTCATCATCGGGTTCGCGGCTTTGCTGGTGGCGTGCGGCGAAACCTCGCAAGACAAGCCGGGTGTGCGTTCTGACAAGCCCGTGCAAAGCGGCACCGGTGTGGCGGTTTACACCGCCCCGGGCTGGAAAGCCGGCGACAAAGACGGTTGGGCCAACCAACTCAAGGCGCGTGCCAGTTATGGTCAAGATGACCACGCTCGTGCGCCCAAGTGAGCCACAAGGAGAAGTTCATGCGTCGCTTCTTACTGAGCATCGGTCTGGCCCTGTGGACCTTGGGCGCTGTGGCCCAAACGCAGGCCCCGGCATCTGCGGCCCCACCCGCTGCATCTTCCGCTGCACCTGCCGCCGCAGCTGCCAACAGCCTGGGCGTCAAAAGCGCCAACATCTTCCAGATCGCACCGGGTGCCGACGCCGATCCGAAGTACAAGGACCAGACCAACGCCGAGCGTGGTCAAGTGCAGCCCGGTAACAACGCGCCCATGTGGCGCGCGGTGGGGCAGGGCGTGACCGGCTATACCAGCCTGCCCAAAAGCCAGGCGCCCGAGGCTGGCAACCTGATCCAGCCCTTCGTGCAGTACCCCGGCTCGCGTCTGGCCTCGGCGGGTGAGTCTTGGCGGCAGGTCCGCAACAACATCATCATTCCTTATGGCGCAGCCTTGCTGCTGATCGCTGTGGGCGCGATGGCTTTGTTTTATTTCTCCAAGGGCACCATCGAATTACACGGCCAGGAAACCGGCCGCAAGATCGAACGCTTCACACCCTTTGAGCGCTCGGCCCATTGGGCCAACGCCATCGCTTTTGTGTCGCTGGCCATCTCGGGCATCGTCATCGCCTACGGCAAATACTTCTTGCTCCCTATTTTGGGTGGTACGCTGTTTGGCTGGTTGAGCTTCGCCCTGAAAAACCTGCACAACTTTGCAGGCCCCTTGTTTGCGGTGTCTTTGGTGGTGGTCTTCATCACCTTTGTCAAAGACAACCTGCCCAGCAAGGACGATGTGGTCTGGATGCTCAAAGGCGGCGGTTTGTTCTCGGGTACTGAAGTGCCTTCCCACCGATTCAATGCGGGCGAAAAAGTGGTGTTCTGGGGCGGCGTGCTGCTCTTGGGTGCGATCGTGGTCGGCTCAGGCCTGGTGCTGGACATGCTGATCCCCGGTCTCATTTACGAACGCGGCACCATGCAAATCGCCAGCATGATCCACGGCGTGGCGGCCTTGTTCATGATGGCCATGTTCATCGGCCACATCTACATGGGCACCATTGGCATGCGTGGTGCTTACAAAGCCATGCGCACGGGCTATGTGGACGAAACCTGGGCCAAGGAGCACCATGAGTTGTGGTACGACGATGTGAAGTCGGGCAAGATCCCAGCCCACCGTACAGCCACCACGGCCCCCCCCGCCACCTCGAATGCTTCCACCGCTTCGGCTTGAGCCTGGAGAAACTTCATGAAAAAAACCCTGCTTGTTTTGTCCGCACTGGCCATCGGCTTCAGCGCTGCCGCCAAACTGCCTGCCCTCAGTGAGGAAGCCAAGGCCAAAGCCGCCGAGGCTGCGGCCAAAACCGCGCACGGCAACAAAGTGGCCGACTTCCAACTGTGCAAGTCACGCGAAAAGGTGGCAGCGCACTATTACAAAACCAATGGCAAAGGCAAGGCCGCACCTGCTGCCACGCCCGCTTGCGCGGACCCTGGTGCCTATAAGCCTGCAGAAACGACGGCTGCAGCGCCTGCCGCTGCGCCCGCAGCCGCACCAGCTGGTGCCAAGCCTGCTGCTGCGCCTGCCAAAAAAGGCTGATCGCGTTTCCAGCGTCACCGCAAAATCCCCCGTCGGCAATGGCGGGGGATTTTTACGTTAGGCTCAAGCCATGTCTGTTGTTCTGAACGCTCCCGTGGCCGCATCGGCCCCGCTCAAGCCCCACATCACCCGAGCGCGTGCACCCCTGACCCGCAGTGTGCCCGTGTGCAACGAATTCGGTGAGTCCTCCGAGACGCAAATCCCCGCTGAGCGTGCGCTGACCATTTACCTCGATAAAAAAGAGCTGGTGACCTTGATGACTCTGGGCGCCGAGCCCGAGTGGCTGGTGCTGGGCTTCTTGCGCAACCAGCGTCTGATTGATTCGGTGGACCAGATCGAATCCATCACCGTGGACTGGACGATTGGCGAAGGCGAGCTGGGCGAGCCCGGTGTGGCGGCGGTCAAAACCCGCGCCAACGCCCAGGTGGTGATCGAGCGCAGTGCCGAGCGCGTGGTGACCACCGGCTGTGGCCAGGGCAGTGTATTTGGCGATTTGATGGCCCACATTGACGAGATCGAACTGCCGCCCGCGCAAATCACCCAAAGCCAGCTTTACGGTGTGGTCAACGCCATCCGCTTGCAAGAAACCACCTACAAATCATCGGGCTCAGTGCACGGCTGCGCCTTGTTTCAGGGCGACCAAATGCTCATGTTCGTCGAAGATGTGGGTCGTCACAACGCGGTGGACACCATTGCCGGTTGGATGTGGATGCACGACGTGAACGCCCAGGACAAGGTGTTCTACACCACCGGGCGCTTGACCAGCGAGATGGTCATCAAGTCCGCACAAATGGGCGTGCCCGTGGTCGTCTCGCGCAGCGGCATCACGCAAATGGGCCTGGACGTGGCCCAGCGCCTGGGCTTGTGCGCCATTGGCCGCGCCACCAACAAACGCTTCTTGTGCTTCAGCGCCCCCGAGCGGCTGATCTGGCAGCCTGAGTTGGTGACCCCACCCGGTTGACCGCAATCAGCGGCTTGCTGGGCTGCATGCGGCCGATCACCCGTTGATGAACTTGGGGGCGCGTTTGTTCAAAAACGCGTCCATGCCTTCTTTTTGGTCGGCGGTGGCAAACAAGCCGTGGAACAGGCGGCGCTCGAACATCACGCCGTCGCTCAGCCCACTTTCAAAGGCGCGGTTGACGCTTTCTTTGGCCGCCATCGTGGCCAGTTGGCCATAGCCACAAATCATCAAAGCGGCCCCCAGTGTTTCGTCCATCAACTTGTCCAGCGGCACCACGCGGCTGACCAAGCCACCACGTTCGGCTTCTGCCGCGTCCATCATGCGGCCTGTGAGGACCAAGTCCATCGCTTTGGATTTGCCCAAGGCCCGAGGCAGGCGCTGCGTGCCGCCTGCGCCGGGGATGATGCCGATCTTGATTTCGGGCTGGCCGAACTTGGCGTTGTCGGCGGCGATGATGAAGTCGCACATCATGGCCAGCTCGCAGCCGCCCCCCAGCGCAAAGCCGCTGACGGCCGCGATCACGGGCTTGCGAATGCTGCGGATGGTTTCCCAGTTGCGCGTGATGAAGTCGTTTTTGTAAACGTCGTGGAAATTGAACTTCGCCATGGCCGAAATGTCAGCACCTGCGGCAAAGGCTTTTTCGCTGCCGGTGATGACGATGCAGCCAATGGCCTCGTCGGCGTCAAAGACTTTGAGGGCCAGGCCCAGCTCGTCCATCAGAGCGCCGTTCAGGGCGTTCAGGGCCTTGGGGCGGTTCAGGGTGATGATGCCAACTTTGCCGCCTTCAACGCGGATTTCGATGTTTTCGTAGCGCAAGAGCTTCTCCAATAAGTGGTGGTCAGATCGCTTCACTATAACCAGATGGACTGGATTTGATCCGCCAACTCCGATTTCGGCATGCGGGAAAATATTAACCAACCGAGCGGTCGGGCAATGGTACATTCAAGGACTAGGAGACACAAGATGGCCGAATCAAGTGCATCGGTGCTGTATGAAGTGCGAGGCGCTGTGGCGCTGATCACCCTCAACCGCCCCCAAGCCCTTAACAGTTTCACCCGTGAAATGCACCAGAAGCTCTGGGCCGCAATGGATCTGGCCGAAGCCAACCCGGCTGTGCGGGCGTTGGTGTTGACCGGTGCGGGGCGTGGCTTTTGCGCTGGGCTGGATTTGTCCGAGATTGATTTCTCCCCAGGCCCCGGTTTGCTCGAACGCGCCGACCCGGGCCCAGTGATCAACGATGCCTTCAACCCCACCACGCGCCGGCTGCAGTCCTTGCGTATGCCGATCGTTTGCGCTGTCAACGGCGTGGCGGCTGGCGCAGGTGCCTCGGTGGTCATGGCATGTGACATCGCGATTGCCGCGCCCACAGCCAGCTTTGTACAGGCCTTCAGCAAGATTGGACTGATTCCCGATGCAGGCGGAAGTTGGTTGCTGGTGGAACGCCTGGGCCTGCCCCGGGCCATGGCGCTGGCCATGACGGGCGACAAACTGACTGCTGAAAGAGCCAAAGAATGGGGCCTGATCTGGGATGTCGCAGACGACTGCGTGGCCGCCGCGCTGGCGCTGGCGGACAAGCTGGCCGGAATGCCGACCAAGGCGCTGGTGGCCACACGCCATTTGTTGCGCGATGCGGGTACCCGCTCACTGGATGCGCACCTGAATGTGGAGCGTGATACGCAATCGGCGTTGGGTAAAACGCACGACTATATGGAGGGTGTGAACGCGTTCCTGCAAAAACGCGCACCCCAATTCAAGGGCGAATGATGAATGATCCAAAAATCCTTGCCCGACGGGTGGGTGAAACCATGTTTGCGGCCGACGTGGCCTCCAAAGACACCATGGGCATGGAACTGCTGGCCTGCGAGCCCGGCCGCGCCGTGATGCGCATGACCGTCAAAGCGTTGCACCTGAATGGCCATCAAATTTGCCATGGCGGCTTCATCTTCACGCTGGCTGACTCGACCTTTGCCTTTGCCTGTAACAGCTACAACAAGAACGCGGTCGCGGCGGGTTGCAGTATCGAGTTTTTGAAGCCCGGCAAGCTGGGCGATGTGCTGACCTGTGAAGGCATTGAGCAGACCCTGAGCGGGCGTCACGGCATCTACGATATGAAAGTCACCAACCAAAACGGTGAAGTGATCGCCATGTTCCGTGGCAAGAGCGCGCAGATCCCGGGCACCGTCATCCCCGAATAAGTCAATGAATTGGGGGACTGGTCTTCAGCCCTGTCCCCCGCTGATCAAGTGGAGATTTGAATGAGTCAAAAAGCCTTCCCCCTCGAGCCGATTGAAAAGGCCAGCATCGACGAGCTGCGCAGCTTGCAGCTCAAGCGCCTGCAGCAAACCCTGCAGCACGCCTACGCCAACTCGCCCGTTTACCGTGCCAAATTCGACGCGGCAGGCGTGCACCCCGATGACTGCAAGAGCCTGGCCGACATTGCCAAGTTCCCGTTCACTACCAAGTCAGACCTGCGCGACAGCTACCCCTTTGGCATGTTTGCCGTACCACGTGAAAACTGCGCCCGCATCCACGCGTCCAGCGGCACCACCGGCAAACCCACCGTGGTGGGTTACACCCTCAAAGACATTGACATCTGGTCCACTGTGGTGGCCCGCAGCATCCGCGCTGGCGGGGCCAAGCCGGGTGACATGGTGCACATCAGCTACGGTTATGGCTTGTTCACTGGCGGCATGGGCGCGCATTACGGGGCCGAAAAACTGGGCCTGACGGTCGTGCCTTTTGGCGGCGGCCAAACCGAGCGCCAGGTGCAGCTGATCCAGGATTTCAAGTCCAACATCATCATGGTCACGCCCAGTTACATGCTGGCGATTGCCGACGAATTTGAGCGCCAAGGCATCGACCCCAAGACCAGCTCGTTGCGCATCGGCATTTTCGGCGCTGAGCCCTGGACCAATGACATGCGCGCCGCGATTGAAAAGCGCATGAACATCGACGCGGTCGACATCTATGGCCTGTCTGAAGTGATGGGGCCGGGTGTGGCCAGCGAATGCATCGAGACCAAAGACGGTCCGACCATCTGGGAAGACCACTTCTACCCCGAGATCATCCACCCCGAGACGGGCGAGCCGGTGGCCGATGGCGAAATGGGCGAGTTGGTCTTCTCCAGCCTGACCAAAGAAGCCTTGCCCATCATCCGCTACCGCACCCGTGACCTGACGCGCTTGCTGCCCGGCACCGCCCGCAGCATGCGCCGCATGGAAAAAATCACCGGCCGCAGCGACGACATGATGATCATCCGGGGCGTGAATGTGTTCCCCAGCCAGATCGAAGAATTGATCTTGAAGCGCGCCGAGCTGGCCCCGCACTACCAGTGCGTGCTGACCCGCGAAGGCCCGATGGACGACCTCAAAGTGCTGATCGAAACCAAGCCCGGCGTCTCCCCCGACAGCATCGAAGCCCGTGCGGCTGCCAAGCAGCTGCAGCACGAAATCAAGGTCTACATCGGTTCGAGCGTGGCGATCGAGCTCAAGGCCGAAGGCGGCGTCGAGCGCAGCCAGGGCAAGGCCAAACGCGTGGTGGATTTGCGCGGTAAGTGAGTCTCAGGCGCTGTTGTGAGTGCCTTTCAAAGCCGGCTTTTGCGCTTGTTGACAGGGCACTTGCAGTCGCTCATGTGTACCATCTTCGCGCCATCGCATGGCGCTGAGGCATCCGCCCCATACGCACCCTGTGTCAAGCGCCCAGAGATCTTGGCGTGCTGGTTGCCTCAAGCTGGACCAATGACCGAAGGCCACGGTGGTGTCTGCCGTGCGTCGCCCGGGAACATCAAACCAGGGGATGTACCCTTTTGGCGCGTTTTCTGCCCCTTCCTTGGTCTTGAATTCCATCTCGCCTGATGGTGTGCAAAAACGCAGTCGGGTCAAGGCATTGACCACGACCCGAAGGCGATCAAAGCCTTCTAGTTCCTCATGCCACGAAGCAGGGGTGTTACCGTACATGTGCCCTAAAAAGCCATGCCAATTGGGCCCGCGCAAAACCGATTCAACCTCTCCGGCCAATGACAGGGTTTGCTGTACCGTCCACGAGGGCAATACCCCGGCGTGCACAGACAGCACATCGTGCGACAACAGGGCCATAGGTTGATGGCGAAGCCATGTGCACCAATCGGTCGAATCCTGTGCCTGCAGCAATTCATCCAATGTGTCCAGACGACTGGTCTGGCGCAGGCCAAAGGCCACAGCCAATCCGTGCAGGTCGTGGTTGCCCAAGACACATTGCACGCTTCCCTGCAGGGCCATGAGGCGTTTTAGTACCGCCAGCGATGAAGGCCCACGGTTGATCAGGTCTCCCAGAAGCACCAAATGGTCACGGCTAGGAGAGAAATCGATCAGATCCAGCAGACGCCCCAGGGGCTGATCACAGCCCTGTATATCACCGATCCAATAATATGACATGTGGTTTGATCATTCTGAATATAAATGGATGCATTATGGTTGAGGTCTGGGCGCTCAGGTTATCGCTTGCTACCCCCACATAACAAAATCTGATCGCCAATAAAATAGCGGGTTGATTTTTAATCATGGAAAAAAGCACTTTTCAATATATAAGCAAATGATTTCCTTACACGAATTGTGAATATCGCTTGAAGGTTTTATTTTGGGGTATATTTGTAGACTTATTAACCTACTGGAGAGATCATGACCTCATCTTACAAAGAACTTTTACAGCAGCGTGAAGCACTAGAATTGGCAATTGTGCAAGCTCGCAATAATGAAATATCGGCAGCTGTTTCTCAAGTGCGCGAATTGGTGGCCGGTTTCGGCTTGACGGTGCAGGATGTTTTTCCGGGCAGGGCGCGCAAAGCTGCTTCCGCCAAAGTCGCGAGCAAAGTGGCCGCAAAATACCGTGATCCAGCAACTGGAAAAACCTGGACAGGTCGCGGCAAGGCCCCAAAATGGATCGAAGGACGTGACCGTAAGCCTTTCACCATTGCCTGATCAGCGAACAGGAGAATTGCGGTAAAAGCCGCCAGTTCTCTTGTTTGTCACCATGCATCCCGTATATGCGGGACTTTTCGAATTGAGTTAAGCAATTCAAATGGTTTTGAATAACTTCAAATGGGGGCAGATGAACCAAATCGGCGGTCTCTGCCAGCGAACCAGATCAGCGCCTTGTTCAAGGTTTCAGGGCTGAAATCAGGCCAAAGTTCGTCGCAGAAGAACAATTCGGCATAGGCCGCCTGCCAAAGTAAAAAGTTACTCACCCGGGATTCGCCGCCCGTCCGGATCAGCAAGTCCACTTCCGGGGCGCTGGCGGTGCTTAGAAAAGGCACCAATGCATCCTCTGTCAATGCGGCAAGGTCTGTTTGAGGGTTCATTTTTTGCCAAGCTTTGACCGCTTCCAGCATGTCCCAGCGCCCCCCATAATTGGCGCAGATATTGAGTGTGATGCCCTGATTGTGGGCTGTTTCGGACTGCGCTTGTGCAATCAGTGCTTGCAGGGTGGATGAAAAGCGCCGGGTGTCTCCGAGGACCTTCAAGCGGACCCCATTGGCATTCATGTTACGAATTTCTTTTTTGAGGTAGGTCATGAACAATCCCATGAGGGCGTTGACCTCCTCAGGGGGCCTTTTCCAATTTTCGGTACTGAAGGCAAAAAGACTCAGCTGTGGAATCCCCATTTCGGCGCAGGCTTTGACAATGTCTCGCACCCTTTGCGCGCCTGCAGCATGGCCCAGACCTGCAGGCATGAAGCGCTTTTTGGCCCAGCGGCGATTGCCATCCATGATGATGGCCACGTGTTTGGGCAACGGAGAGGGGTGGGGCGAGGACAAAAAGGATCGGGCGAGATCGTCAGAAGGTTTGATTTTAAAGCCCTTTTTTCATGCGTCAGCATACCCCCTGTCCTTGCTGGATGGATTTGTCAATCGTGTTGTGGCGCCCCATCCATGCATCTTGTGCGCTAGCGTGATCTGTTTTTGCTCTGGGTTGGTGTTATGGTGTTGGCAGGCAGTGGGCTTGACTCTATGTGTGAGGGCTGAGGCAGCCCTGTTCAGTGGGGGGCAATGCCAAGCATCGAACAAGCCCTTTGCCCCACCGTGCTTGTCCAAGGAGCCCTTGTGAACGCGAATATTCAGGAATTTCTGGACCGCATCCAGCAGCTGGAAGCCGCCATTGAACAAGAAGCCAAAAGCTGCCGACAAAAGTGGCAGGCCGACTTTGAAGAGCACAAGGTGCGCTTTGAAAAAGAGGTGCTTGCGCAGCAAAAGCGCTTTAAGGAGGGTTTGCTTGTTTATGTGCTCACTGCCGAGTGGCGACATGTACTGTGTGTGCCCTTCATTTACCCGGTGCTTTTACCCATGCTGCTGCTCGATGCGTGGGTCACCCTCTACCAGTGGGTGTGTTTCCCCCTATTTGGCATTCCTCGCGTCAAGCGTTCGGATTATTTTGTTTACGACCGCACGCATCTGGCCTACTTGAATTGGCTGGAAAAAATCAACTGCGCGTACTGCTCGTATGGCAACGGCCTGATGGCCTATGGCCGGGAGGTGGTGGGACTGACTGAGAAATACTGGTGTCCGATCAAGCACGCTCGTCGCAGGATGCAAGCGCACCCTTACTACCACGGCTTTGCTGATTACGCAGACGCCGAAAACTACCGCGCCGAATTGACTCGCCTTCGGGCTGAATTGAAATTGATGCGAGATCAGGAGGGCGATCGGGAAACGCGTTGACAAGCATGTTACGGTTGTCGCGTCATCGACAGTCGAACTGCATCTATGGCCCTAAAGTCAAGGGTATGAGAGCCTTTGCTACTTTGGACGATCTCGCTGCATGTGTGGGCCAACATGTCGCCACATCTGATTGGGTGGAGATCACCCAACAAAAAGTCAATCTGTTCGCACAGGCCACGGGTGACCATCAGTGGATCCATGTCGATGAGGAGCGGGCCCGGCAAGGGCCTTTTGGTGCGCCGATTGCCCATGGGTTTTTAACCTTGTCTTTGCTGTCGCAGTTTTTTGACAAGACGATCAACGTCGTGTCCAAAAGCATGGGTGTCAATTACGGCCTTAACAAAGTTCGCTTCATGGCACCCGTGCCCGTTGGCAGTAGCTTGCGGGCCCATTTGCACCTGCACTCGGCCACGCCCATAGACGGCGGCGGCGTGCAGTTGCAGTGGAATGTGACCGTAGAACGCGAGGGCAGTGACAAGCCTGTGTGTGCGGCCGAGTCGCTTGTGCGCATTTACCCTTGATCCGAAGCGCAGGGGTGCTGATAGTTGCCACCAAACTCGTTTTGTCTCCAGGCCTCGAACACGGTGACAGCCACCGCATTCGATAAATTCAAGCTGCGTTGTCCGTCCCGCATAGGAAGTTTGATGCGCTGAACAGGCGGAAACTGCTCGCGCAATTCGGGTGAAAGGCCCCGTGTCTCAGCGCCAAAAATCAACCAATCGCCCAACTTGAACTCTACCTCGAATGCGGATCGGCTTCCTTTGGTGGTCAGGGCAAACATGCGATCAAGGGCGGGGTTTTCGTCGGCCAGAAAATTTTCCCAGGTTGAATGACGCCTCAAATCGGCGTATTCATGGTAATCCAGTCCGGCCCGTCGCATGTGTTTGTCATCCATCGAAAAACCCAGGGGCTCGACCAAGTGCAAAGTGCAGCCGGTGTTGGCCGCCAATCGGATGACGTTGCCCGTGTTGGGCGGGATTTCAGGTTCTACCAGGACAATATGAAACATGGACGCTATTGTGCCTTGGGAAGTTTCAAGCCTGGCCAGCGCTTCAGTCCAAACTGCGGGATTCGGTCCTGGCCAGAACCAATGCGCTGATGTGTAACACTCCGGCCTGTCGCAACACCCTGGCGGCACTGTGCATGGATGCCCCACTGGTCATCACATCGTCGACCAGTACCACACGCTTTCCCCTTAACTCTGCCGCTTTCAAGGGCTCTACTGCAAATGCGCCGATTAAATTGGCCAGCCGTTCAGCGCGCGGTAAATTCCGCTGTGATGGGGTGTCTCTTGTGCGCAGAAGCAATTGGGCATTGGCTTTGCTGGGGCAAAGTTGCTTTGCCAGTAGCCATGACTGGTTGTATCCGCGATGAGCCAGGCGTTGCGGGGACAGGGGTATGGGTAAAACGAGGTCGGCCTTTTCCAGGGTGTCTTCAGCCCAAGGTGTGCTCAGCATCAAGGTGGCCAAAGTGCTAGACCAACCAGCCTGCTGATGAAATTTGTATCGGGCAATCAGGTCGACCCAAGGCCAGGCATAAGGGACCGCGGCAACACACAAGTCCAATGGAGGGGGGTGGGCCAGGCAGCTTGGACAGCGGTGTTGGGGTGGGCTCAAAGGCAATGCGCACCCACTGCAGCGGTGCTGGGGTTGAGCAAATTGGCTCACGCATGCTTCGCACAAGGGGCTGTTTGGCCAGCTCAGGCACACAGCGCATCGGCTGGGCAAGCAGCGCCAAAAACCCTCAAAATGGTGGACTGCCCAGCTCAAAGTCTTCATCGGTTCAATATACTCAACACATGATCCGAGATCAAGGGTGATAGATTGCAAAAGTGCGAGGTCGCCATGGCCAGCTCTACTTGAATTTGAATACTCCACTCATGTTTCCAGTTTCTCGTCCCCCTTCCTTGGACCCTGTGGCTGCTGCACGTTGGCTGGCCAAACCTTTGTCTGCACTCAATTCTCCCTGGTTGCATGAAGAAGTGGCCTCGCGGATGCAAGAGCGTCTGGACTTCATCAAATTAAAGCCGCGGCAGTGGGCTCATTGGGAGCCGCTGCGTGGAGGGGTGAAGGCTCATGCTGCGCTTGTCCAGCGCTACCCGGATGCCCGTGCATGGTTGGCTTGTGAAAACCTCGGGCACAGACAAGAGGCTCAGTCGCTGTGCGCGCGCAAATGGTGGCAAGTGATCAATGGATCTGGTCGCAGGCAACTAGTGGGGCAACCCGCAGAGCAAAGCCTCGACATGCTTTGGGCCAACATGCAATTGCACACGTGCCCAGACCCCCAAGGCTTGTTGCAGACCTGGCATCAAGCTCTTGCAGTCAATGGTTTTTTGATGTTCTCGTGTTTGGGGCCTGACACCCTGCGGGAGTTGCGGGCAGTGTATGCATGTGCAGGGTGGCCTGAGCCATCGCATGAATTCACCGATATGCACGATTGGGGGGATATGTTGGTGCAAGCCGGGTTTGCCGAGCCAGTCATGGACATGGAGAGAATCACCTTGACCTACGCTTCTCCAGAGAGCCTTTTGCGGGAGTTGCGCGAGTTGGGGCAAAATTTGCACATCCACCGTTTTGCCGGCTTAAGAGGCCGCGCCTGGAAGCAATCCCTGACCACCGCATTGATGACTTTGGCTCGAACCGAGGCGGATGGACGACTTTCACTGAGTTTTGAAATCGTTTATGGCCATGCACTGAAGCCTTTACCCAGAGTCAAGTTGGCAACAAAAACTGAAATCGGCCTGTCTCAAATGCGCAATATGCTGCGTTCGTCTGGGGGTATGTCGGCCTAAGATTGAGATTTGTCAAAAGCAGCATTGATCTCGGGTAAAATCCTCCCGCAATTGTCTGCGGTGCTTGCTTGGTTACATATTGGGTTGTTGAAAGTTGACGGATGTCAAATCAGGCTTATCAGTTTGCACAAATCTCTGGGCCTGCCATTCATTGGCGGCTTAAACGCAATTGCTCAATCACGCCAGTTCAATTGGCTTGGCTTTATTTGTCGTTGTGTGCAGTGTCTCTGGGTATCGGAATTTTCTTCTGGATACAGGGGGCTGCCGTAGTTCTGGCCTTTGCTGGACTTGAGGTGCTGGTGGTGGGTTTGGCCTTTTTGGTCTATGCGCGTCATGCGGCAGATGGTGAATCGATCTCTCTGCAAGGGGGGAATCTGGTGGTTGAGTTGGAAACTGCCGGGCGCCTGCAAAGGGCAGAATTTGAGCGTCAATGGGTGAGGGTTGAGCCCAAGTCCGGTGATCTGAGTCTGATTGAATTGTCAGGACAAGGGCGCTCGATTGAGGTGGGTCGCTTTGTTCGTCCCGAGCTCCGGCAAGTGCTGGCGCGTGAAATCAGGAAGGCATTGCGTTCCGCGTGATGCCCGGTGGCAACTTGGAATCGTTCAGTTTGCCAAAAGTGTGAGTTCAATAGAGTCTTGGAAGTTAGTGAGAACCATGAAGAATATTTCCAACCAATTTGCTTCGCTGCTGTCCCGCGCGGGCATTTTTGTGGGGGCCTGGCTGGCCACTGCGGCCTTTGCGGTCAATGATTTGCCCGGTGGCCCAGCGGTCAACCAGCTCAACATGCACCCGCCTGTGACCAAGATCGCCGAAGAGCAGCATTGGCTTCATTGGTTCATGTTGATCATCTGCAGCGTGGTGTTCGTGGCCGTGTTCGCGGTCATGTTCTACTCCATCTGGAAGCATCGCAAATCGGTGGGCCACAAGCCCGCCACTTTCACTGACTCCATGTCTGTCGAAATTTTGTGGACGGCTGTGCCTTTCGTGATCGTGATCCTGATGGCTTTGCCAGCCACCAAGGTGCTGGTGGCCCAGAAAGACACCACCAATGCAGATCTGACCGTCAAGGTCACCGGTTACCAGTGGAAGTGGGGTTATGACTACATCAAGGGTGAGGGTGAAGGTCTGAGCTACATCTCCACTCTGGACTCCTCGCAGCGCGCCATGTCCGACGCAGGCAAGCCATTGGGTGACAACTACCTACTCAAAGTGGACAACCCTCTGGTCGTGCCCGTGGGCCAGAAAATCCGTGTCATTACCACCGCCAATGACGTGATTCATGCGTTTGCTGTCCCTGCTTTCGGCATCAAGCAAGACGCGATCCCCGGTTTTGTACGTGACACCTGGTTCCGCGCAGAGAAAACAGGCGATTTCTATGGTCAGTGCCAAGAGTTGTGCGGTAAAGAGCATGCTTACATGCCCATCCATGTGAGGGTCCTGTCGGCAACCGATTACGCTGCCTGGGTGGACACCGAGAAGAAAAAACAAGCCGCCAAAGCCGATGATCCGGCTAAGGTATGGGCCTTGGATGACCTGTCCAAGCGCGGTGAAAAGGTTTATGCCGCCAACTGCGCGGCCTGCCACCAGGCCAGCGGCAAGGGCGCTGGCTCCATCAAGGCGGTCGATGGTTCTTCGATCGTGCTGGATGCTGACAAGTCCAAACAAATTGCAATCATGCTCAACGGTGCCGCTAACGGTGCCATGCCAGCCTGGAAGCAGTTGTCCGATACCGAAATCGCTGCCGTCATCACCTACACCAAAAACAACTGGTCTAACAAGACCGGGCAAATCGTGCAACCGGCTGACATTCTTGCCGCTCGCAAGTAAGCCGTACCGTATTCAAATCAAAGGAAATCAAGATGAGTGCCGTTCTAGACCATCACGATCATGCCCATGACGATCACGGTCACGCGCCTGCAGGCTGGCGCCGTTGGGTGTATGCCACCAATCACAAAGACATCGGTACCCTTTACCTCCTGTTCAGTTTTGCCATGCTGATGATAGGCGGCGTGCTGGCGCTGGGCATCCGTGCCGAGTTGTTCCAGCCCGGTTTGCAGATCGTCAACCCCGAGTTGTTCAACCAGTTCACCACCATGCACGGCATCATCATGGTGTTCGGCGCGATCATGCCTGCCTTTGTGGGCTTTGCGAACTGGATGCTGCCATTGCAAATCGGCGCGTCTGACATGGCCTTTGCCCGCATGAACAACTTCAGCTTCTGGCTGATGATTCCTGCTGGTTTGATCCTGGCCGGTTCCTTTTTCATGCCTGGCGGTGCACCCGCAGCGGGCTGGACCTTGTACGCACCGCTGACGCTTCAAATGGGGCCATCGATGGATGCGGCAATTTTCGCGATGCACATCCTGGGTGCTTCGTCCATCATGGGCTCGATCAACATCATCGTGACCATTCTGAACATGCGCGCCCCTGGTATGACTTTGATGAAGATGCCCATGTTCGCCTGGACATGGTTGATCACTGCGTACTTGCTGATCGCCGTGATGCCTGTGTTGGCCGGCGCGATCACCATGACTTTGACTGACCGCCACTTCGGCACCAGTTTCTTCAATCCCGCAGGCGGCGGCGACCCGGTCATGTACCAGCACATCTTCTGGTTCTTCGGTCACCCCGAGGTGTACATCATGATCTTGCCGGCTTTTGGCATCATCAGCCAGATCGTGCCTGCTTTCGCACGCAAGAAGCTGTTCGGCTATGCCTCCATGGTGTACGCCACATCGTCCATCGCCATCCTGTCGTTCATCGTCTGGGCGCACCACATGTTCACCACCGGAATGCCAGTGACGGGTCAGTTGTTCTTCATGTACGCCACGATGTTGATCGCTGTGCCGACGGCTGTGAAGATCTTTAACTGGATCGCTACCATGTGGCGCGGCTCCATGACCTTTGAAACCCCCATGCTGTTTTCGGTGGGATTCATCTTTGTGTTCACCATGGGGGGGTTCACTGGCCTGATCCTGGCCATGGCCCCGATCGACATCCAACTGCAAGACACTTATTACGTGGTGGCTCACTTCCACTATGTGCTGGTGGCGGGTTCCTTGTTTGCCTTGTTCGCCGGTGTTTACTACTGGATTCCCAAGTGGACCGGTGTCATGTACAACGAAACACGCGGCAAGATTCACTTCTGGTGGTCGCTGATTTCCTTCAACATCACCTTCTTCCCAATGCACTTCCTGGGTCTTGCCGGCATGCCCCGTCGCTATGCCGATTACCCCATGCAGTTCACCGACTTCAACATGATCGCCTCGGTGGGGGCCTTCTTCTTCGGCTTTGCTCAGGTCTATTTCTTCTTGTTCATCGTGCTGCCAGCGATGCTGGGAAAAGGCGAAAAAGCTCCCCAAAAGCCTTGGGAAGCGGCCGAAGGTCTCGAGTGGGAAGTGCCATCGCCCGCCCCATTCCACACCTTTGAAAACCCACCCAAGCTGGACGCTAGCGCGACCCGAGTGATTGGTTGATTCCCATGGCCATGACACCCGAGCAAAAGAAAAGCAACTTGCGGCTGGGCCTGATCCTGGCCTCGGTGGCCTTGGCTGTCCTGGTCGGTTTTGTGGCCAGGTTGGTGTTGTTGCAAGCTTGAAAGAAAACGAATGAACCTGCGTGGTGAAAACCTGAAGATGGTGGGCAAGTTGGCGGTGGTGACTGTTGGCATGTTCTGCTTTGGGTACGCGCTCGTGCCCATCTACAAGGCCATTTGTGAAATCACGGGCATCAATGTTTTGTCCATCTCTGAAACGCAGGTGCCCGGCAACTCCAAAGCCGCGCAAGCGGCGCAGGTCCTGCGCAACAGCCAGGTGGACACCAGTCGCACCATTACCGTCGAGTTTGATGCGAATGTTCGCGGTCCTTGGGAGTTCAAGCCTGAAAAGCGTTCCATGCAGGTTCACCCTGGTGAACTGAGCACGGTCATGTACGAGTTTCAGAACGTGCAAAACCGGCGCATGGCCGCACAGGCCATTCCCAGTTACGCACCCAAGCAAGCAGCAGGCCATTTCAACAAGCTCGAATGCTTTTGCTTCAACGAGTACACCTTGGAGCCCGGGGAAAAGAAAGCCTGGCCTGTGGCCTTCGTGATCGACCCCAAGCTGTCCAAAGACGTCACGACCATCACCTTGTCTTACACCTTTTTTGAGGTGGGTGGCAAAACCCCAGCAGCGCCCACTGCGCCCTTGGCCGTCGTGCAGCCGGTGTCGGTCATCACTGGTGCGGGCTCATGACCGAACCTCGTTTGGCCTCTGAACGCCCGACAAACTGGCTGCGTACCATTTCGGCTGTGTTGTGGTCCTTTATCGGGCTTCGCAGGCATTCCGAAAGCCAGCAAGACATTGAAAAGCTCAACCCGTTCCACGTCATCGGCGTGGCCATCGGCGCGGCATTGTTATTTGTATTGGGGCTGATTGCCCTGGTCAATTGGGTTGTGGTCCAGCCAATGGGCCTGTAAACCATGCAAATTAGATTTCGAAAGAAGAGAGAGCAGGAGTCCCCATGAGTTCAGCAGCACACGGCACAACCCCTTACTACTACGTCCCGCACGAATCACGACATCCCGTGATGGCTGCCATTGGTTTGTTTTTTGTCATTTTGGGTGCGGGTCAGTGGATCAACGGCTCTGAGTGGGGCAGGTATGCCCTGTTCGGCGGCATGGTCTGGTGGCTGGTGGTTTTGTACCAATGGTTCAAGGAGGCGGTTGCCGAAAGCGAAGGCGGCATGTACAGCCGCAAAATCGACCTCTCTTACCGCTGGAGCATGACCTGGTTCATCTTCTCTGAGGTGATGTTCTTCGGTGCTTTCTTCACAGCCCTGTGGTGGGCGCGCTCGCATTCCATTCCTGCTTTGGGTAGCCTGGAAAACGCCTTGCTGTGGCCCGATTTCAAGGCAGCATGGCCCAGCGTGGTGGCAGGTGCCACCACCTCGCCTGCTGGCATCGTCGAGCCCTTCAAGACGATGGGCCCCTTCTGGTTGCCCACCATCAACACAGCTTTGCTTTTGACTTCGGGGGTGACCCTCACGATTGCGCACCATGCCATCCAAGCCGGTGAGCGGAGCAAAACAATCAAGTACATGTGGATGACCGTCATTTTGGGAACGGTATTCCTGTTCGTTCAGGGCTATGAGTATGCGTACGCTTGGAACGATCTGAACCTGAAGTTATCCTCGGGCATCTACGGTTCGACCTTTTACATGCTGACCGGTTTCCACGGCTTCCACGTCTTCGTGGGTATGCTGATGCTCTTGTTCATTACTCTGCGTTTGCAAAAGGGACACTTCACCAAAGATCGACACTTCGGTTTCGAAGGCGCCGCATGGTACTGGCACTTTGTGGATGTGGTCTGGTTGGGTCTGTACATCCTTGTTTACTGGATGTAAAGCGGAGGTGACCACGCCATTGTAAAAAAGCGCCCTCGGGCGCTTTTTTGTTGGTTCGAAACACAAATCAGTGAAGGCTTCGCGTCGTGACTTGAAGGGGGTTCAAGCACCAGGGGGAATACCGGTGGGATGGATCCAGCCCATCTTCCATGAGAGCAGCACGCAGGCAAAAAGAACCACCGACAGGCCGATGCGAAAAGCCAGGGCGGTGGCCATGCTGCCTTTGGGGCGGGGCTGGCCATTCTCTGGTGGGCTGCGCATCATGAACAACAGGGCCGTGACAAGACTGATGACAATGGCCAGGAACGCGAGAGCAACGAGTATTTTCATGGGCACATTATCCAATGACTGAAAAACCAAGGGGCTGGCCAGGTGCAATGTTGCTGCTGCTGGCTGCATCGGGTGTGTTGCTGACCGCTTGTTTGGGGTTCTGGCAATTGGGGCGAGCGGCCGAGAAACTGGCTTTGCAAGCGGCCAAGACCGCTCAGGCCAGAC
Organism: Limnohabitans sp.; assembly: GCF_023910625.1. Lineage (NCBI taxonomy): Bacteria > Pseudomonadati > Pseudomonadota > Betaproteobacteria > Burkholderiales > Comamonadaceae > Limnohabitans > Limnohabitans sp. Next base: position 358,935 of record NZ_JAAVVW010000002.1, on the reverse strand, counting down.
AAACTGTGCTGGACGGGCGCAGTTTGGGCGGGCCTGATGTTTCGGCCGAGCAGCGGGCCAGACTGGTTCACCGCAGCATGGCGCTGACGGGGCAGTGGTTGGTGCAGCACACCATTTATCTGGAAAACCGGCAAATGAACGGTAAGCCCGGTTTTTTTGTGTTGACGCCCATGCGACTTGAGGAAACCGGGGTGGTCGTGCTGGTGCAGCGCGGCTGGGTCCAACGTGTGTTCTCCGATCGCACCGCCTTGCCTCCGATTGAGACACCACAGGGAACTGTGCAGGTGCAAGGTCATTTGGCCCCATGGCCGTCAAGGCTCTATGACTTCGGTGGGGTCGAATCCGGTGTGATACGGCAAAATCTAGACCTTCAAGCTTTTCGGCAAGAGATCGGTCTGCAGCTGCTGGAGCTGACTTTGTTGCAGTCAGGCCAAGCATCCGAGGGTTTGTTGCGCGAATGGCCCGTGGTGGCCAGTGGTGTTGAAAAACACCACGGTTATGCATTTCAGTGGTTTGGGCTCAGTGCCCTGATCGCATTACTTTATGTCTGGTTCCAAATTGTCCAACCCCGCCGACGCCCGAAATCCGCCTGACGACCCTTTGGTCATGACCGTTCATGCCGTGCCGCACCCAGGCGAAGTGCTGCAGGCCGATGCCCAAAGAACCCGCATGGGCCGCTTGAAAATGCTGGCCATGTTGCTGGTGTGTGCATCGCCAGTGATGGCCTCGTATTTCACCTACTACGTGATCCGTCCAGAGGCGCGTCGCAATCATGGCGAATTGATTGATCCGCAAAAAGACATGCCTCAAGTGGCAGCCAAAGACCTGCAAGGTCGGGATGTGGCGCTGACCAGCCTGAAGGGGCAGTGGTTGCTGGTGAATGTGGCCTCGGGGGCGTGTGAAGAGCGTTGTCAGCAAAACCTTTACTTCCAGCGTCAACTGCGCGAAGTGCTGGGCCGTGAGAAAGACCGGCTGGACCGTGTGTGGCTGGTGACCGACCAGGCCCCCGTGGCTGAGAGCCTGCTGCCCGCCTTGAACATGGCCCATGTGTTTCGACTCGATGAAGCCACCGTGACCAGCTGGATCAGTCCTGCACAGGGCCATGTCTTGCAGGACCATTTGTATGTGATTGACCCCATGGGAAATTTCATGATGCGCTTGCCCGCCCACATGGATGTGGCCAATGCCTCCAAGGCCAAGCGTGATCTGGAGCGCTTGCTCAAGGCTTCGTCGTCTTGGGATAAGGCAGGACGCTGACGCGATGACCGAAGTCGAACTGTATAACCTCGCTCCGGTTTTCCAGTTGATGACTGTGGGCTTGGCGGTCGCGGCTTTTCCTTTGGCCTGGTGGCTCTGGAAACAACGCAGCGCCACGCCCAGTCAACGTTTGCGTGCGCTGACCCTGATCACCTTGTTTGTGACCTTTGATCTGGTTTTGTTTGGTGCGTTCACGCGCTTGACCGATTCGGGCCTGGGTTGCCCGGATTGGCCCGGCTGCTACGGCAGCGCGACGCCCATTGGTGCCAAAGTCGAAATCACGGCCGCCCAGACTGCCATGCCCACAGGCCCAGTCACGCATAGCAAAGCTTGGATCGAAATGGTGCACCGCTACCTGGCCACGGGTGTGGGCGTGCTCATTCTCAGTCTGGCCCTCATGACCTGGTGGCTGCGACGCCAGCAAATCCGGGTGGGGCAAGTGCCCGATCCTTTGCTGCACCCGGTTTGGCCCTGGTTCACTTTGGCTTGGGTGTGTTTGCAGGGTGCTTTTGGCGCCTTGACGGTCACCATGAAGTTGTTCCCGGCCATCGTGACTTTGCACCTGATGTTTGGCGTGGGTCTGCTGGCGGTCTTAATGGCGCAGGCTGTGCGCTACGAGGGGGCCGCTGCGCGATCGGTGCCCACTGGCGTGCGCCGAGGCCTTTGGCTGGCCTTTGTTCTGCTCTGGTTGCAGATTGGTTTGGGTGGTTGGGTCAGCACCAATTACGCCGTGCTGGCCTGCCCGGACTTCCCTACCTGCCACGGTCACTGGCTGCCCGCGATGAACTGGCAAGGTTTTGCTGTTTGGCGTGAGCTGGGCATGACACCCGATGGTCAACTGCTGCCCTTTGACGCTTTGGTCAGCATTCACTTCGTGCACCGCAGTGCCGCATGGTTGGTGTTGGCTGTGTTGGTGGTGGTGGGCTGGCGTTTGCGCCGGCTGCCCGGCCTGCAAGGCGCAGGACAAGGCTTGCTGGCTTTGTCGGCTTTGCAATTGCTAACGGGCCTGAGCAATGTGGTGCTCGGCTGGCCCTTGCTGGCGGCTGTGTTGCATACGGGGGGCGCTGCTGCCATGGTGGTGGTGTTGACTTGGGCACTGTGCATCAGCCGTGCAGTACGCTCCTCGGATTTTTTGAGTACCAACTTGGGGGTGGATGCCACGACCCCATCGGCGACACCTTCCAGTGCCCGCGCTTCTTCACCCCTTTCCTCTGATTCAAGGCCTGCCGCATGACCGCTGCCATTGTTCCAACGCCTGCGTCTGCCTGGCGACAGTATTACGCACTGACCAAACCCCGTGTGGTGCAACTGATCGTGTTTTGTGCCCTGATCGGCATGGTGCTGGCGGTACCCGGTGTGCCGAGCCTGGCCCAATTGACACTGGGCCTGTGGGCCTGTGTGGGCATTTGGCTGGTGGCAGGAGCGGCAGCAGCATTCAATTGCCTGGTTGAAAAAACCATTGACGCCAAGATGAAGCGAACCGCCTGGAGGCCTACCGCCAAGGGCGAACTCAGTGACCAGCAAGCTTTGCTGTTCTCGGGTGCGTTGTGCGCTGTGGGTTCGGCTGTGCTGTATGTGTGGGTCAATCCGCTCACCATGTGGCTGACTTTTGCGACTTTCGTGGGTTACGCCGTCGTCTACACCGTCATCCTCAAACCGCTCACGCCCCAAAACATTGTCATTGGTGGTGCCAGCGGAGCCATGCCCCCGGTGCTGGGTTGGGCTGCGATGACGGGCCAGGTGGGGCCCGAGGCCCTGATCCTGTTCTTGATCATCTTCTTATGGACGCCGCCGCATTTCTGGGCCCTGGCGCTGTATCGGGTCGAGGACTATCGCAAGTCGGGTTTGCCCATGTTGCCTGTCACGCACGGCAATGCATTCACCCGCTTGCAGATTTTGCTCTACACCTTCGTTTTGATGGCCTCGTGCCTGATGCCCTTCGTCTACGGGATGAGCTCCTGGCTGTATCTGAGCGTGGCCGTGGTGTTGAGCCTTGGCTTCATCGGCTATGCCTGGGCTTTAAACCGGCAATACTCTGACGAACTGGCGCGCAAGACCTTTAGATTTTCACTGATCCACCTGAGCGCCTTGTTTGCGGCCTTGCTGGTGGATCATTACCTTTTCTGATGACACATGAAAAACCGTTCCTTTTGGTTAGCTTTGGGCCTGGTGTCCTTGTTGGGTCTGAGCGCATGCAGTCAGGACAAGCCGGCTTTTCGGGGAGTGGACATCACCGGGGCGGATTATGCTCAAGGCTGGGAGCTGAGTGACCAGGACGGCCGGGTGCGCACCCTGAAGGATTTTTCAGGCAAAGTGGTGGTGGTGTTTTTTGGTTTTACACAATGCCCCGATGTTTGCCCGACAGCCCTGCAGGAAATTGCAGAGGCCAAGCAATTGATGGGAGAAGACGGGGGCAAGCTGCAAGGCATTTTCATCACGATAGACCCGGAGCGTGATGCGCCCGAATTGCTCAAGGCCTATGTGGCCAATTTCGGCAATGATTTTGTCGCGTTGCGACCTGCGCCTGAGCAGTTGCCCAAGGTAGCCAAGGACTTCAAGATCTATTACAAAAAGGTCGATGGCAAAACCCCCACCAGTTACAGCATGGACCACTCGGCGGGCAGCTTCACATTTGATCCGCAAGGGCGCATCCGTCTGTACAACCGCCACGCCAGTGGTGCCGCTGCTCTAGCAGCTGACGCCAGAATCTTGCTTTCAGGCAAGTGAGCCCGCCCGCCCCATGCGCAAGGCGGTTTGGGCCTCAGTTCACTTCTATTTTCTGATTTCGAATGATCTCGCCCAAGGCCTTGGTGTCTGCCTCAATGCGGTGACGCAGGCCTTCCGGGGAGGAGCCGACCACCTGCCAGCCTTGCTGGAACAAGCGCGCCCGCATCTCTGGGGTACGCACGATGTCACTGACAACAGCGGACAGTTTGCTGGCCACGGCGGGGGACATAGAAGCGGGTGCGGCTAAAGCGTTCCAGATCTCCAGTTGGTAATCCTTCACACCGATCTCGGTTAGGCTGGGTACTTCAGCGGCGACAGGACTGCGCCCGCTGCTGGAGCTGCCAATGGCGCGCAACTTGCCGCTGCTGACTTGAGCTGCAGACATGGCCGGTGGCAGCAAAGCCATTTGCACCTGGCCACCCAGCATGGCGGTGATGATCTGTGGATTGCCCGGATAAGGCACGTGTACAGGGGAAATCCCGGCTTTGGTTTTGAGCAGTTCCATTCCCAGATGGGCCACAGTGCCCACTCCGGGCGAGGCATAGCTGAGTTTGTCACCCGCTTTTTGCGCTTCGCTCAGCCACTGTGCGGCCGATTGGCCGGGGGCGTTGGTCGGCACCGTGAGTACCAGAGGGGCTTTACCGATCAGGCTGATCGGGGCCAGGTCCTTCAGCGGGTCATAGGGCACTTTGGGGTTCAAGATGCGAGCGATCGTCATATTCCCATTGATCATCAGGCCCAAGGTGTGACCATCGGTAGCTTTGGCTACGAAATCGGCAGCGATGTTGCCACCCGCCCCCACCTTGTTCTCCACAATGACGCTCTGTCCCAAGGCTTTGGCCAGTGGTTCGGCCAAGGCGCGGGCGGTCAGGTCAGGGCTGGAGCCGGCCGGAAAACCCACCACCATGCGCACGGTCTGGCTTGGCCAAGCGATCGGAGTTTGGGCCCAGGCCAAGGACGAGGCCAAGCCGGCAAGCCAAGTCAGGGCAAGGCGACGGGCAACACGACGGGTCAGTGTCTTTTGGGGCATGAAAGTGTCCTTGAGTAAAAGCGGGAACTGAGAAGGCATCATCTTAACCAAGTGCGGGGTGTGCGGAGCAGGTGGCCAGGCAGAGTTGGCAGGCTGGACCTATGTCGGGGAGCATGTGGTGGGTGAAATTCTGGTGCTGGAGAAAAAGCACCGCATCCAAGCCGACACCGCCTATGGCCAAGTGTTCAAGGGCATATCGGTGCGTTTGACGCCTGTTCAGGTCGAGACTTTGCGCCTCGGCCCTTCCGTGGGGCATCAGCAAAAATCAAGCCATCGACAGCAACCATCGGGAAGCCTCGTTCAGCAACTTTGGCAAGTGTCTGGACATCTCGCCCGGGTGTATCCATCCCCTCGCACAAGGTCGGCAGTGGCGGGGTCAGCCTGTCTTGCAACCCGATGGCCAGTCCGCATGTGGGCGACTGCTGCAGGCTCAGGCCACTTCCAGCAGCGCTTTTTTCATTTTTTTCATGGCTGCCACTTCGATTTGGCGGATGCGCTCGGCGCTGACGCCGTACTCGTCAGCCAGGTCGTGCAGGGTCATGCCGCCCGAGCCGTTGTCGTTGACCTTGAGCCAGCGCTCTTCCACGATGCGGCGGCTGCGTTCGTCCAAGGCATTGAGGGCCGTGGCCAGTCCGTCGCTGGCCATCACGTCGCGCTCATGGGCTTCGATCATCGCGGTGGGCTCGTGGTTCACATCGGCCAAGTAGGCAATGGGGCCAAAGGCCTGCTCACCGTCGTCCGATGGGGCCGGGTCCAGCAGCACATCGCCACCGGACATGCGCATTTCCATCTCACGCACTTCTTCGCGCTTGACGTTCAGGCTGTGCGCCATCGAATCCACCTGGTCGGGGGTCAGGGTGTCGCGGTGGGTGCCTTCATCGGCATCGGCTTTGTAGCCTTGCTTCATGGAGCGCAGGTTGAAAAACAGCTTGCGCTGGGCCTTGGTGGTGGCCACTTTGACCATGCGCCAGTTTTTCAGGATGTACTCGTGGATTTCGGCCTTGATCCAGTGCAGCGCGTAGCTGACCAGGCGCACGCCTTGATCAGGGTCGAAGCGCTTGACGGCCTTCATCAGGCCCACATTGCCTTCCTGGATCAGGTCGCCGTGCGGCAGGCCGTAGCCCAGGTATTGGCGCGACACCGACACCACCAAACGCAGGTGCGAGAGCACCAGCTTGCGGGCGGCTTCGAGGTCGTCATTGGCTTTGAGTTGGCGGGCGGCCTCTTGCTCTTCCTCGAGGGTGAGCATGGGCATGCGGTTGACCGCAGAGATGTAGGCGTCGAGGTGGCCGAGCGAGGGCACGACCGCCCAGGGGTTGCTCAGCGCGATGGCTGTGGCGGGGGAACCAGTTTGAACGTACATACCAGAACTCCTTTCAGAATACCCCAATATTAGCACTCTCTGGTGAGGAGTGCTAAAGGACGGCCTCGGGGGTCTGAGGTTCCTCGGGTTTTCCCTGATTTTAAGAGGGGGAGCTGGGGTCCGTCTGTGCGCTGGGCCACGGTGCCAACCGGGGTGTTCAGCTCAAAAGGGCCTGGGCAAACTCGCGGGCGTTGAAGGTTTCCAGGTCTTCCAGCTTCTCGCCCACGCCGATGAAGTACACCGGAATTGGCTTTTCGCGGGCAATGGCGCACAGCACGCCGCCTTTGGCGGTGCCGTCCAGCTTGGTCACGATCAGGCCCGTGAGGCCCAGCGTGTCATCAAAGGCGCGCACCTGGGCCAGCGCGTTTTGACCGGTGTTGCCGTCGATCACCAGCAGCACCTCGTGCGGTGCCGTGCCATCGGCCTTTTGCACCACGCGCTTGATCTTTTTGACCTCTTCCATCAGATGCGTTTGGGTGGGCAGGCGGCCTGCCGTGTCGACCAGCACCACATCGCGGCCCCGGGCGCGGCCCGCGCTCACCGCGTCAAAGCTCACAGCGGCCGGGTCGCCGCCTTGTTGGCTGACGATCTCCACCGTGTTGCGGGTGGCCCAAACCGCCAGTTGCTCTTTGGCCGCAGCACGGAAGGTGTCGGCCGCAGCCAGCAGCACGCTCAGGCCCTCGTCGGACAAGTGCTTGGTCAGTTTGCCAATGGACGTGGTTTTGCCTGCGCCGTTCACGCCCGCCACCATGATCACGGTGGGCTTATGGTCGCCAATGCTCAGGGGCTTTTGCAGGGGCGTCAGCAAGTCGGTGATGGCATCGGCCAGCAAGGTTTTGACCTGCGACGGCTCGGTGGCCTTGGCCTCTTTGACGCGGCGCTTGAGGTCTTGCAGCAAATATTCCGTGGCCTTGACACCGGTGTCGGCCACCAGCAGCGCGGTTTCCAGCTCTTCGTACAGTTCGTCGTCGATGCGCGTGCCGGTGAAGACGGTGGTGATGCTGGAGCCGGTTTTGCGCAGACCCGCTTTCAGGCGATCCATCCAGCCCTGGCGGGCGGCTGGGGTGGGCGCGGGTTCAGGCTGCGCGGGCGTGGGCGCGGGCGTCGGCGTGGGTGCGGCAGGTTGTGACAAAGGGCGCGCAGGCGTTGCGGGAGGCGATGGCACCTCGACCGGGGGGGATTTTTTTTTGAAGAAACTGAACATGTCGTGGATTTCAAGGATCATGCATTCTATGAAACCGAACTTTCTCTTGGGACTTTCGCTGGCATCAGCCCTGCTGGTCAGCAGCTTCAGCGCCACGGCGCAGGCCCCACAACCCACAGGCCAGGCCCCAGCAGCCAGCGCGGCCCAGGTGCACACCTTCACCTTGGCCAACGGCATGGCTCTGTGGGTCAAACCCGACCGGCGTGCCCCCACCGCGGTGCACATGGTGTGGCTGCGTGTGGGTTCCATGGACGAGGTGGATGGCACCAGCGGCGTGGCCCATGTGTTGGAGCACATGTTGTTCAAAGGCACGCCCACATTGGCTCCGGGCGAGTTTTCGCGCCGCGTGGCGGCACTGGGCGGGCGAGAAAACGCTTTCACCGCCAAGGACTACACCGGTTACTTCCAGCAAATCCCCTCCAACCAACTCGAAGCCGTGATGCGTCTGGAGTCGGACCGTTTTGCCAACAACCAGTGGCCCGATGCAGAGTTTGCCAAAGAGTTGGAGGTGGTGAAAGAAGAGCGGCGCCTGCGCACCGACGACAACCCCCGTGCCCAGTTGCACGAAATGCTCTCGGCCACCGCTTTGTCGGCTTCGCCCTACCGCCGCCCCATCGTGGGCTGGATGAGCGATCTGGAGGCCATGACACCACAAGACGCCCGCGACTTTTACCGCAAGTGGTACACCCCGGCCAACGCGGTGGTGGTGGTGGCGGGCGATGTGGACCCGCTGCAAGTCAAGGCGCTGGCCGACAAGTATTACGGCAGCATCCCAACCCGCGCGGTGCCTGAGCGCAAACCCCGGGACGAGCCCGCGCAGCAAGGCCTGCGCCGCCTGGCGTTCAAGGCCCCGGCCGAGCAGTCGTATGTGGCCCTGGCCTTCAAGGTGCCGCGCTTGGCTAGTCTGGCGGCCTCCCCCGAGCATGACGATGCCCTGGCCTTGACCGTGCTGGCGGCTGTGCTCGATGGTTACAGCGGCGCGCGCCTGGACCGCGCCCTGACGCAGGGCGAAAACCGCCTGGCCGACAGCGCCGGGGCGTACAACGGCCTCATGGGCCGGGGTCCGCAATTCTTTTATCTCGAAGGCGTGCCTGCCAAAGGCCAAACACCACAAGCACTCGAAGCTGCCTTGCGCGCACAAGTGCAGCGCGTGGCCACCGAGGGCGTGAACGACGCCGAGCTGCAGCGCGTCAAAACCCAATGGGTGGCCAGCGAAATCTACAAGCTCGATTCGGTCTTCAACCAAGCCCGCGAGCTGGGCGTGGCCTGGACGCTGGGCCTGCCGCCCGACTACGGGGCGCAGCTGATCGCCCGCTTGCGGCAAGTCACGCCCGCTCAGGTGCAGGCCGTGGCGCAAAAGTATTTTGGTGACGACAACCTGACCGTGGCCACCTTGCTGCCTCAGCCTTTGTCGGGCCAGCCCCGTGCACGCCGCGCCGCGCCAGGTGCCCGACATTGAACCGCGCTCATCCCATGAAAGTCACACCCCCCATGTTCTTGATGCCCTCCTTGTCCATGACCGCACGGGCTTTGCGCCGTTCAGCTTTGGTGCTGGCCTGCTGGGGCGCGGTGGGTTGGGCGCACGCGTCCTTGCCCATTCAACATTGGACCCAGCCCAGCGGTGCGCGCGTGTTCCTGGTCGAGAGCCACGCCATTCCCATGGTCGATGTGCAAATTGACATCGACGCAGGCAGCCGCCGCGATCCGGCGGCGCAGGCGGGCCTGGCCTCGGTCATGGCGGGGCAAATGGCGAACGGCACCCGCGCCGAACCCCAAGGACAAGGCCCGTACCCCCAAGCCCTGGACGAAAACCAGATCGGAGAAGCCTGGGCTGACTTGGGCGCCAGCTTTGGGGGCAGTGCGGGCGGTGACCGCATGAGCTTTGGCCTGCGCAGCCTGAGCTACCCGGACTTGCTGGACCAAGCGGTGGCTTTGGCCGCACGACAAATGGCGCACCCGGCTTTTCCCGAGGCCATGTGGCTGCGTGACCGCGAACGCATCAGTGCCTCCATCCGCGAATCGCTGACCAAGCCCGGCACGGTGGTGCAGCACCGTTTTGCGCAGGCGGTATATGGCGCGCACCCCTACGGTTTTCGGGCCACACCCGAGACCCTCTCGCGCATCGGCGTGCAAGACCTGAAAAACCTTCACGCCCAGGCTTTGCGCGCTTGCCGCGCCACGGTGAGTGTGGTGGGCGCTTTGACCCGGGCTCAGGCCGACGCCTTGGTGCAGCGCCTGCTGGCGCAGTGGCCCCGCGAATCAGGCTGCCCCAGCTTGCCGCCTGTGCCCGAAGTGCCCCCCTTGGCCGCCGCACAGAACCTGAACTTGCCCTTCGATTCGGCCCAGGCCCATGTGCTGATCGGCCAGCCCGGCTACAAACGCACCGACCCCGACTTTTTTGCTCTGCTGGTGGGCAACCACATTTTGGGCGGTGGTGGTTTTGTCTCGCGCCTGACCGAGCAGGTGCGCGAAAAACGCGGCCTGAGTTACAGCGTTTACAGCGGTTTTGCGCCAGGCCTGCACGCCGGGGCTTTCACGGTGGGCCTGCAAACCCGCCCTGACCAAGCCACACAAGCGGTGGCCGTGGCCCAAGAGGTGGTGCAAAACTTTGTGCGCCAGGGCCCGACCGAGGCCGAATTGCAAGCGGCCAAGTCCAACCTGGTGGGCGGCTTTGCGCTGCGCATCGACAGCAACCGCAAGCTGCTGGACAACGTGGCCAACATCGCCTGGAACCGGCTGCCGCTGGACTACCTGAGCAACTGGACGCGGCAAATTGAGCGCGTGACCGCCGCCGATATTCAACGCGCCATGTCCCGGGTCTTGCAGCCTGAAAGCATGGTCACTGTGGTGGTGGGTGGCCAACCCTGAAAGACAAGACGGGTTTCAAGGCTTTGGGCCTTTACACTCGCAAGCTATGCCATCAGTCCCCCCAAAACGTCCACCACTGAGCGGCGCAGCCCGTCACGCTGCCGCCAAAAAACCGAAGAACCCGGTACCCAAAGGCCCGTCGTCGCATGAGATCCGCATCATCGGCGGGCAGTGGCGACGCACCCGCCTGAAGGTGATCGATAAACCGGGCTTGCGCCCCACACCCGACCGGGTGCGCGAGACCTTGTTCAATTGGCTGGGCCAGGACCTGAGCGGTTGGCGCTGCGTGGACGCGTTTGCGGGCACGGGCGTGCTGGGCCTGGAGGCTGCATCGCGTGGCGCGGCCCATGTGCTGATGGTCGAGCAAGACGCCGTGCTGGTGCGCGATATACAAGACAACGCCACCCGCCTGAAAGCCAGCATGGTCAGTGTGCAGCGCGGCGACGCCGTGAGCACGTTGGGCCGTGTGCCTGCGGGCAGTGTGGACCTGGTCTTCATCGACCCGCCTTTTGATGGCCCCTGGTTTGAGCCCGCTTTGAAAGCCGCCGCCCGGGCCGTGCCTGTGGGGGGCTGGATTTACCTGGAAGCGCCTGTGGCCTGGCCTGCCGAGGCGCTGGGTGCTTTGGGCTTGCAATGCGAGCGCCACCTGAAGGCGGGCGCAGTGCATGCGCACTTGTTGCAACGGGTCAGCCCTGAATCTGTACCCACCTCTATTGCCATCCCTTTTGAAGGAGACACGCCATGAGCCGATCTGCCAACACCCCTGTGACCGCTGTTGTCACAGCTGTTTATTCGGGCACCTTTGACCCGCTCACGCTGGGCCATGAAGACGCGATCCGCCGTGCTGCCCAAATGTTTGACCAGGTCATCATTGCCGTGGCTGTGGCGCACCACAAAAAAACCGTGTTCAGCCTGGACGAGCGCGTGGCCTTGACGCAGGCCGCGCTGGCCGATTGCCCGAACGTGAAGGCGCTGCCGTTTGATGGCCTGATCGTCGAGTTTGTACGTTCGCAAAACGCCCAAGTGATCGTGCGCGGTCTGCGCTCGGTGACCGACTACGACTATGAAACCCAAATGTCGGGCATGAACCGCCATTTGGCCCCGGAAATCGACACGGTGTTTCTGCACACCAGCGCCCATGTGCAGCACATCAGCAGCACCTTGGTGCGCGAAATCGCCAAGCTCGGCGGTGATGTGTCGGGTTTGGTATCGACTCCGGTGCTCAACGCCTTGCAGGCCAAGGTCGCCACCAAGCATTGAGGGTCAAATCTCCGCGCCTTCCACCAAAAACCGCACCCGCTTTTGCCCCTGCCACTCGTCGGCGTCCAGCCGATAAGCCAGCTTCACCCGCGCAGGCAGCGGCTCGGTGCGGCCAAACCAGATGCCGTCCACCGGCTGGCCTTGGTGTTTCATCTTGAGCGACAGGTGTTTTTCGCCCACCAGGCGCTGCGACACGATCTCGATCTCTTCACAAAACACGGGCGGCGCAAAGCCCTGGCCCCAGACCTCGTGGTGCAGCATGTCCACCAAATCCACCCGGCGGTATTCGGCAGGCAGCGGGCCGTCGGTCTCCAGGCGGCGTTGCAGCGTGGCGGCGTCCAACGATTCCATGGCCACCTGATTGAGCGTTTCCTCAAACACTTCGAGGTGTTCTTCGGCAATGGTGCAGCCCGCCGCCATGGCGTGCCCGCCAAAGCGCAGCAGCACGCCCGGGGCGCGCTTGGCCACCAGGTCGAGCGCATCGCGCAAATGGAATCCCGCAATCGAGCGGCCTGAACCTTTGAGTTCGTGCGCCTTGCCCGGCGCGCTGCTGGCCGCAAACACGAACGTGGGGCGGTGCAGTTTGTCCTTGATGCGCGAGGCCACGATGCCGACCACGCCTTCGTGAAAATCCGGATCAAACACACAAATAGCGGGCGGCGGTTCATCGCCTTCGTCAAACAACGACTCGGCCATTTCCATGGCCATCTCGCGCATGTCGCCCTCGATCACGCGGCGCTCGCGGTTGATCGCATCCAGCTGCTTGGCCAACTCGTCGGCGCGGCCCGCGTCGTCGGTCAACAGGCATTCGATGCCCAGCGTCATGTCGGCCAGGCGGCCAGCGGCGTTGATGCGTGGCCCCAGGGCAAAGCCAAAGTCAAACGTCGTGGCCTTGGCCGTTTCGCGGCTGGCCGCTCGCATCAGCGCCGACATGCCGGGGGGCAATGCACCCGCTCGCACGCGGCGCAGGCCTTGCGCCACCAGGCGGCGGTTGTTCGCATCGAGCTTGACCACGTCGGCCACGGTGCCCAGTGCCACCAAGGGCAGCAGGGCGTCCAATCTCGGCTGGGTGCTGGCGTCAAACACGCCGCGTTGGCGCAACTCGGCGCGCAGGGCCAGCAGCACATAAAACATCACGCCCACACCGGCGATGGATTTGCTGGTGAAGCTGCAGCCGGGTTGGTTGGGGTTGACGATGACTTCGGCCGTGGGCAACTCACTCCCCGGCAAATGGTGGTCGGTCACCAGCACCTGCAGGCCCAGCGCTTGCGCCGCTTGCACGCCCGCCACACTGGCGATGCCGTTGTCCACGGTGATCAACACATCGGCCCCTTGTGCGTGCACACGCTCGGCAATGGGGGGGGTCAGGCCGTAGCCGTCCACCACCCGGTCGGGCACCAGATAGCTCACGTTGCGCGCACCCAGCATGCGCAGGCCGCGCACGCCCACGGCGCAGGCGGTCGCGCCGTCGCAGTCGTAATCGGCCACGATGCACAGGCGCTTGTTTTGCGCGATGGCATCGGCCAACAACTTGGCCGCTTCCTGGGTGCCCAGCATGCTGGCCGGGGGCAGCAGCAGGTTCAGGGCGTCGTCGAGTTCGTCTTTGGACAACACGCCGCGTGCGGCATACAGGCGGGCCAGCAGCGGGTGGATGCCCGCTTGTTCCAGCGCCCAGGCGCTGCGGGGGGGCACATCTCGGGTGAGCAAATTCATGGGGGCTTCAAGGAGAGTTCAGGAGGCAATCAGGGCTTGGAGTGCCGCTGCAGGGGAGGTTTTTTTAAACAGGCGGGTGATCCGCTGGTGCCAAGCCGCAGGCGCGGCGGTGTAGGTGTGGGCCGTGTGTTCGCTGCACAGGCTGAGCGTGCCTTGGCCGGTGGTTTTGACGTGCTGCAGCAAGTCGGCCACGGCCGTGGCATCGAGTTGCTGCCAAGCTTGTTGCCAGGCCTGCACTTGGCCGTGCAAGGCGGCCGATCGCAAGGTGGTTGAAACGGTCACTGAGGGCGGTGCAGACACCGGGCCACTGATGGGCAGTGTGCCCGCGCCGTGCAGCCAAAAGGCGTTGACGGTGTATTGCTTGCGCGTATCGCGGGCGTCGTTCACCGGGTGGTTGTACAGCAGCATCTGCATCTCGCTTTGCAGGCGTTGCAGCGGTCGGGCAGCGGGGTGGTCGGGCAGCCAGTCTTTGACGTTTTGGCCGATCACCCGGTCGAGCGATGGGGTGGGCAAATCGGCCAGCATCGCCCCTTGGGCGTGCCACAGCAAAGCGCTGTGCCACGTCACTTGCAAGCCGTCTTCTTGCAAAAACGGTTGCATGGCTTGCAGCAGTGACTGCGACTCTTCGTCCGACAGGTGCAAATGCGCTGGGTCGGCCATCACCACTTGGTCCATGCCGACTTGCCAGTGGCAGGGCGTCATCCAGGCTTGGGGCGCATTGCGGGGGAGGCCTTGTTGCGATTGATGCCAAGCGGCCCAGGGCAGGGCGGTGGCCGCAGGGGGCCATCCCAGAGCCTGGGCGTGCAGGCGTTCGTGCGGCAAGTGCAGCAGAGCGGTTTCAGGGTCTTGCAGCACTTGCTGGCGCAGCATCAGGCCGAGCAAGGTCTGCAGTTGTGGCAGTTGCAAGCCAGCCCAAACCTCGGGGCCGTTCAGGGCATGGCTGGCCGCATAGGGAATGATCAGGTGCATGGGGGACGATTGTCGCAGGCCCCAAGGGCTGCACGGCACAATACACCCCTATGTCTTTTTTCAAAAACATCCCTTATGAGCTGGCGCTGGGCTGGCGCTACACGCGTGCAGGCCGCGCCACCCGGCGAAACGGCTTCATTTCCTTCATTTCCGGGGTGTCCATGATGGGCATTGGCCTGGGCGTGGCCGCGCTCATCATCGTGCTGAGCGTGATGAACGGCTTTCAAAAAGAGGTGCGCGACCGCATGTTGGGCGTGGTCTCGCACATCGAGGTGTACGCCGCCGATGGCGCGGCTGTGGCCGATTTGCCTGCCTTGTTGGCCCGCCTGAAGGCCAACCCGCAGGTGCTGGGCGCGGCCCCCTTCATCACCGCGCAGGCTTTGCTGGCGCGGGGCGAGGACATGAAGGGCGTGCTGGTGCGCGGCATTGACCCGGCGCTGGAGCCTGAGGTCAGTGATTTATCGAACGACACGCAAGCCGGGGTGCTGCAGCGCCTTCTGCCGGGGGAATTCAGCTTGGTGCTGGGCCGCGATCTGGCCAACAACCTGGGTTTGCAAAGTGGCGACCCCGTGACTTTGGTGTCACCGTCTGGCCAGGTCACGCCTGCGGGCGTATTGCCGCGCATGAAGCAAATGGGCGTGGTGGGCACGTTTTCTTCGGGGCATTACGAATACGACTCGGCGTTGGCGCTGATGCACGTTGAGGACGCGGCCCGCATGTTCCGACTGGATGGCCCCAGCGGTGTGCGCCTGAAGTTGCGCGATTTGCACCTGGCGCGGGAGGTGGCGCGTGACCTGCAGCTGGATTTAGGGCCGCAGTTTTTTGTGCGCGACTGGACGCAGCAAAACCGAACCTGGTTTGCTGCCGTGCAGGTGGAAAAACGCATGATGTTCATCATCCTCACCCTGATCGTGGCGGTGGCTGCTTTCAATTTGGTCAGCACCTTGGTGATGACGGTGACCGACAAGCGCGCCGACATCGCGATCTTGCGCACGCTGGGGGCCAGCCCGCGCAGCATCATGGGCATTTTTGTGGTGCAGGGCGCCACGGTGGGCGTGATCGGCACCATGAGTGGCTTGGCGCTAGGCCTTCTGGTGGCTTTCAACATCGACGTGATCGTGCCCGCGCTGGAGACGCTTTTCAACGCCAGCTTTTTGCCGCGCGACATTTACCTGATCAGCCGCATGCCCAGCGAGCCGCTGGCCAGCGACATCTGGCCGGTGGCCATCATCTCTCTGGTGCTGGCTTTTGTGGCCACGCTCTACCCCAGCTGGCGCGCCAGCCAGGTCAACCCGGCGGAGGCACTGCGCTATGAATAACACGCAAAACGTGGGCACTGTGCTGCAGGCCCAGGGCCTGACCAAGCGTTTCACCGAAGGCCGTCTGGATGTCACCGTTTTGCAAGGCGTGGACCTGCAGGTTCATGCTGGAGAAACCTTGGCCATCGTGGGCGCTTCGGGCTCGGGCAAGAGCACCTTGCTGCATTTGCTGGGCGGGCTGGACGCCCCAACCCAAGGCTCGGTGCAGCTCAAAGGCCAATTGCTGTCGGCCCTGAGCGCGGCCGGGCAAGGCCAGTGGCGCAACCGCTACCTGGGCTTTGTCTACCAGTTCCACCACTTGCTGCCCGAGTTCAGCGCGCTGGACAACGTGGCCATGCCGCTGTGGATTCGCAGGCAGGACCGCGTCGAATCTGCCGTTGTGGGCACGGGCTGGTTGCAACGCGTGGGTCTGGGTGAGCGCCTGCACCACCGGCCTGCAGAGTTGTCGGGCGGCGAGCGCCAGCGTGTGGCCCTGGCCCGCGCTTTGGTGAACGACCCGGCCTGTGTGTTGGCCGACGAGCCCACCGGCAACCTGGACCGCGAAACCGCCGACGGCGTGTTTGCGCTGATGCTGCAACTGGCCCGCGAACGCGGCACCGCCTTTGTGGTGGTCACGCACGACCCCGCCTTGGCGGCGCGTTGCGACCGGCAATTGCATTTGGTCAAGGGCGTGTTGCAAGCGCCTGTTTGATCCAGTACAGCGGCATGTGGATCGACACGCACTGCCACCTGGACGCGGCCGAGTTTGACGCCGACCGCGACGCGGTGCGCCAAGCAGCACGCCAAGCCGGCGTGGCGCGCTGCGTGATCCCGGCGGTGCACGCCCCCCACTGGGCCGAGGTGGCGAAACTGGCCGAGCGGCATGGCGACGCTTACGCTTTGGGCATTCACCCGCTGTATGTGCCGCAGGCCCAAGAGGCTGACTTGCTGGCGCTGGACCAAGCCTTGTACGAACGCGCAGGCGACCCGAGGTTGGTGGCGGTGGGCGAAATCGGGCTGGACTTTTTTGTGCCCGAACTGTGCACGCCCAAGATGCGCGAGCGCCAATGGTTTTTCTACACCGCGCAACTCAAACTGGCCCAAAAGCACGGCCTGCCCGTGGTCTTGCATGTGCGCCGATCGGCTGATCTTTTGCTCAAAGGCTTGCGCCAGTGCCCGGTGGTCTCGGGCATTGCCCACGCTTTCAATGGCAGTGCCCAGCAGGCGCAGGCTTTTGTGGACATGGGCTTTGCGCTCGGCTTTGGCGGCACGCTCACCTATGAACGGTCTTTGCAACTGCGCCGGCTGGCCCGTGAGTTGCCCTTGAGCGCCATCGTGCTAGAAACCGATGCACCCGACATCCCGCCGCAGTGGCTCTACCAAACCGCCCAGCAGCGGGCGCTGGGCGCAACACAGGGGCGCAACAGTCCGGCCGAGCTGCCCCGCATCGCCCAGGTGCTGGCCGATTTGCGGGGCCTGCCGCTCACCGATCTGGCGGCAGCGACCAGCGCCAATGCTGGCCGCGTGCTGCCCAAGTTGGCCGCACAGCGCCCTGTCTTTTTGGAGACATGAAAAATTGTTGTAAAGGTCTATAAAGATATTCTGCAAAATTGATATGAAGCCGTTTAAAAATATTCTTGATTGATTTGATTGACTTCCTTTTAGAGAGGCAATCGTTTTGTTCAGATGACCACCCCAACCGAAACCCAATCACAGCTGAGCGACCTTGAATCGCAGATCAGTGATCAGTTGGCCGTTGCCGTTGACACCTTTGACCCATTTGTACGGCGTGGTCGCGTGATTGAAGCGGTCGGCACGCTGGTCAAGGTCAGTGGTCTGGTGGCGCGAGTGGGTGACTTGTGTGAACTGCGCCTGATCAACGGCAAAGTGCTGGCGGGTGAGGTCATCGGCTTTGCCAACAAGCATGTGCTGCTGGCGCTGATGGGGCAGACGGAAGGCATTGCCACCAACACCGAAGTGGTCAACACTGGGCGTCGGCCCGGGGTGTTTGTGGGTGATTTTTTGCTGGGCCGGGTGCTTAATGGGTTGGGTAGTCACTACCTGGATGGTGATGCGGAAGAAGTGACGGGTTATGCACATGTGTCGGTTGAGCAGGACGCTCCGCCGCCGCTGTCGCGAAAGCCGGTTGACACGCCGCTGCACCTGGGGGTGCGTTGTATTGATGGCTTTTTGACCTGTGGTGAGGGCCAGCGGGTGGGTATTTTTGCGCCTGCCGGCTGCGGTAAAAGCACCCTACTGAGCATGCTGGCCACCAACTCCAGCGCGCAGATCAATGTGATTGCGCTGATTGGTGAGCGCGGTCGGGAAGTAAGCGAGTTTCTTGAGCACTCCTTGGGGCCAGAGGCATTGCAGCGTTCAGTCGTGGTGGTGGCCACATCAGACCGGCCCGCCATGGAACGCATTCGCGCAGCGCAGGTGGCCACGAGCATTGCCGAATACTTTCGCGATCAGGGCTTGTCGGTTTTGCTACTGATGGATTCAGTCACGCGCTACGCGCGGGCGCTGCGTGAGGTGGGCTTGTCTGCCGGTGAGCCGCCAACGCGCCGGGGCTTTCCGCCTTCAGTCTTTTCACAGTTGCCCCGGCTTCTTGAAAGGGCCGGGCAGTCCAGTGAAGGGGCCATCACCGGCTTTTACACGGTGCTGGAAGAAACCGATGACGGCATGGACCCTGTTTCAGAAGAAGTGCGCTCGCTGCTGGACGGGCATATTGTTCTATCACGCAAACTGGCCGAAGCCGGCCATTACCCGGCGATTGACATACTGGCCAGTACCAGCCGCGTGATGTCGCGCTTGGTTGACGACTCGCATCGCCGGGCCTCGGTTCGCGCGCGGGAACTGTGGGCGAAGTTTCAGGATCTGGAAATCCTGATTCAAGTCGGCGAATACCGCCAGGGTGAAGATGCCAACGCCGACATGGCGGTGGCCATCAACCCTGAGCTCAAAGTCTTTCTGAAGCAGGAAGTTGACGAGCGGGCGGAGTTTGAAACCACGGTGAATGATTTGCGGGATTTGGCCCAGGTTTCTTAAGCGTACGGGCGTATTGAAAAAGACTGGCACAGAGCCTGTCCCGAACTTTGTGTCAACGGGGCGAGGGTTGAATTTTGGGCGGCAAAAGCATCAACGGCTTGTGTGCCGCCATCGCACACGACCTGGGCTGGCTGCCAGCGCCCCAGCGCCCCAGCGGACCTGCCCAAACGCCAGACCGTCGCGCTCGATGGGCACGACGCGCAGGCAAGGACTATCGAGAAAACCCCGATCTCATGCGCCTTGCCGCCCGATGCCGCCACATCGAAAGAGGCAGGCAGCGCTAAGCAGTTGTGACGGCGCTATGCGCCCGATTGCACCACTCCCAACGCGCCAAGCTGCGTTGCTCCGCCTCGCGGGCAGTAGCCCGCTTCGTTGTCTCGCCTTGCTGGACACGCCGGGCGCGGCACACTCGGGCGCATCCAACTGCTTTTTCTAGGTTTAACCGGACGCGCCTGAACGGTTGAGGGATACGTCGCATAACGTCGTCAAAACAAGAGTCTTATGTGGCGCTGATGTGGCGCTGATGTGGCGCTGATGTGGCGGTTTGCTTGCCAACACACCACGGTTTGGCCCGCTGGCGCTGCTTTTTGCTTCGAAGCGCCGTCTAGATGGAGCCCGACGGCATCAAGTCTTCATCCTGAGAATCGCTGGCTGCCCTGCACGTCACCGCGCTTGAGCCCGGCGGTGCTTTTCTGCCAATGAGACCGGGTCGCAGCGATGCGGGAAACACCGACACGGCCACCGCCCTCGCCCTGTGCGCAGAATAAGAAAAGACCGCTCACTTTTCATGGCACGACAAGCGGTCAAAAAAATGTAACCCCGCCCGCAGCCGCGTCCACAAAAGCGATGTGCTGGCGTGCGCTCTTCGGCCTGCAAGGCCTCAAAGCTGTCCTGCCGGCTGGCACGCCGTCGATTGCGGGCCAGGCTCTCAGTGCGCCCAGGCCGACAACGCGCCTGTAGATTGGGGGGCAATGCCCATAGCAAGCCTTCCAGTTGATGTGTCAACGTCAAAACTAAAGGTGCCTCGGTGCCCACCGAAATCGCTGGTCTGAGCTCCCGCTCAAGCCTGTTTCATCATCCGGGGCGTCGCCCGGATTCATGAAAGCTAGACCGCTACAAGTGCGCAAGACTTAACGCAGGCGAGCGATAGGTTTATATGCCACTCGGCCCCCAATTATCGAACAACGGAGCAAAAAACGCACCCACAAGACCCGCCAAACCACCCGCCACTTGGTCAGCGCCTTTGCCAAATTCTGCCAAGTTGTCCTGGCCGGCTTTTAAAGCCTGTTGCAAATTCTGCTTGAATTCGTTAACGCTCTGTTCAGCCGTGCAACCGCTGAGTTTGGCAAAAGTCTGCGTTGCCGCCGCCGCAGTAAGACCGGCTTGGAAGGCTGCTACAGGAAGGCTAATTCCACTAGAATTGGTAACTTCAAGGTTGCCATTTTTGGCAACGAGTTTCAATCCACTAAAGCCCGTACCTACGGCAAGACCTGCGGTCGCATTGCCCGGGTTGTTTTTCCTGGTATCTTTTGGGCACAAAGCCGATGTTAAAAGTCCGGCATTTATATTGCTAATGACGATGGGGTTCGATCCGTTTGTTTTGGAACGTTCTAACGCGTTGTTTATAGCATCGCCAGCGACACGTACATTCCAAAAAACAAAGGTTCCTGACTTATCAATCTCATGTGCATTACCCGCCCCAATCTGTACCGAAAACTTGCCGGTTTTTGGATCTTGCGTAGCGGTTATCACAGGTTTCAGTGCATATTTTTCTAAGTTTTTTAGTCCGATTGGCTTACCAGTAGTAGTTGCAAAAACGGTGTTGGCTTGGGGAAAGTACACAGCCACGCCTAATCCCCCCTGGCTCGTGGGCCCACCCGGTATAGTTTGGGCTCCTCCTAGAACGGAGGGAAGATATTTTTTTAAATCAGGGTGACCCCAGTTAGCCCCGAAAAAGGGTTGCAAACCGAGGTCTGGTGGTGTTTTTGGTGTGTTTTTTGGCAGATCCTTCAGTTGATCCGTGTAAGTCGTGTTATTCGACTTAACTTGCCCTGAAGAGCTACGAGTTATTGCGCTTGACATAGTGGTTCTCTTTCATAAAAAATGAGTGCCCCGCAGGTAGTCTCCAGCATGGACTACACGATGTGCAAGGTGTTACTTCGTTGAAAAAATGATGACTGGCATCGGCAGAATAAATGCATAGACCATGCCACTTTTGCTAAGGGTTTTCCCTTTTCTGAGCGCTGTTCTTTTGTAAGCGGGCTACGAACCCCGTCCTTCCCCGCGCCACCGGAACGCGATCAAGCTGCTGGATTTAAAAGGAGATCAGGAGTCGACCCTGACAAACCCCTGAAACCCGCATGAATGCCAGCTTTCAGGGTCATTCCCAATGCTCAAAACGCCCATATGGATAGCCAATGGACCAAGATCGGCGCACGTTTGGCGCTGGCGTGAAAATGAATTTCTCAGGGGCGACTAACGATGTCCTGAGTCCGTGGGCTCAACTTTAGAAATGCAATGGGGCATTGAGCCGTTTGCGGGCGGCGGTGTTTGGCGGTCAGCCGCTTGGCGTGGCGAAGGCCTGAACGCCTTCAGGGCGGGGCCCGTGGTCCTGGGGTGCCTTTTGTACCCCCCTGTGGCCGTGTTGTGATGTTGTCACAGTCGATGGCTTTTGTTGCCACGCGGCCCCCTTTTTGCCAACCCGACAGCACATTGCAGACACTTTGAGCGTACCGCCTGTTGAGTGCTGGCGTCACAGAGTGGTAGGCGCCCACGGCAAACCAGTTGTTGCCGTATTTGTCGATCTGCTTGCGCAGATGCCAGGCGGCAACATAGGTGCCAACACAGGCATCCATCAAATCGTCTTCATGGATGCGGTGGGTTTTGAGCTCTGGCAGGTGTACGCTGTTGATTTGCGCGATGCCGTAGTCCACTGTGCCGTTGCTGTTGCCGCGCACCGCATTGGCCTTCCAGCGGCTTTCTTGCCAGAGAATGCCAGAAAGAACCCAGTGATTCACGCCATGATGCTGCGCCGCACTCATGACGCAGTTCAGATTTTGGGCCAGACTGACGGACGCGCTTGCCCAAAAGGCCAAACTGCCAATCACGACCCTGAAGCCTGCGCGTCGGTGGTCGCCCCTGCGCTTGGTTGTCTCGCTCCGGCTCATGGCTGTTGGGTCAGACAGAACGGCCATCTTGGTAGATGACGGCATCCATGTCGATGGGCCATTCAATGACTGTGAGGCTGTGAGGCTGCGCGCTGCTTGCATGGCGACGTTGGCCGCGCTAGGCCTTGTTGCAACTGCCAAGTTCTGTGAGGTTTGCCGCAGGTCGGGCAGGCAACGGCGCTTCGTTGGCCGATGCGAAAACAAACTTCATTTCGACCCGGCGACTTGACTCCTTGGATTCCCTGAGGCTGTTTGAAGAAAATCCGCCAACCATCAGCAGTTGGCGCAGGGTGTTTTTATCGCCCTCGTCAAGTACCGCAGTTTGTGCCGAAGTATCAAGAAGCGCGCAAACCACGTTGCGGCTTCTGTTCAGACTAAGAGACAGGTTGTAAAGGTAGGCGCCATCCTGGTCGGCATAGCCCTCGACAACAATGTTTTTGATGTGTCCTGCTTTGGTGGTTGCATTGCGCTGCGCCAGCACTTCTTTGACGAATTCACGCAAAGTAGCGCCAGCCTCTGCGCTCACGC
This sequence comes from Limnohabitans sp., assembly GCF_023910625.1. Lineage (NCBI taxonomy): Bacteria > Pseudomonadati > Pseudomonadota > Betaproteobacteria > Burkholderiales > Comamonadaceae > Limnohabitans > Limnohabitans sp. Next base: position 336,503 of record NZ_JAAVVW010000002.1, on the reverse strand, counting down.
CGGCTTGACCTCTGCCAAAGCGAACCAACTCGCCGATGTCGATAACACCGGTCTTGACGTCCACCGCAATGCCTGGATATCTTTTGGATGCCAGCTCAATGTCGCGCATCACATCAGCGCCAGCAAGCGTTCTGTAAGTGCCCGCAAGCGCGGGCGCCGTCTTGCCAATCAGCGCCATGGTGATGGCCATGATGGTCATGAAGATGATCATGGCAGCCGTCATCAGGTCTGAATAAGAAATCCAGAACGGGTTATCTTCTCCTGAAGCGGTTGCATGGCGTTGCGAGAAATGTGCTTTCATTGTGATTGCCTCGTGGCGGCGCTTCAGCCCTCTGCCATGGCTTCGGGTATGGCTTCGGGTGTTAAGGTTCTGCGCAACTCGTTATCAAGTTTGCTTTCAATGCGCGCGAAACCACGGTCCAGCTTGCGGTTGATTGAAAACACAATACGCTGTTCAAAGTCGGCTTGCAGATGCGAATCGTCAAAGTCGTCCATCCCCTGCATCGACTGTGTGTCTGACGTTTCAGTGGTTTCATCCATTGCCGACAGGTCTTCAAGGGTTCTGTAACCCGTGTTGTGACTGTCAGCAGATGATGTTCTGGCAGCGCTCAGCTTTGAGGGTCGTCCTATCGCCGACAAAGCTTTGGGCACTGGACTCCCGCCCCTGTCCACACCTTCGCCGAGCCAGGCGGGCTGGCTTGCGGACTGCGCCGTATTGCGCAATACGCTGTTTGGCAATGTAGCAAGGCTGGCAAACGCGTTTTCTATGCAGTGAAGCAAGCGCTCTTCAAAAAATTGCTGTTTTCTTTCAAGGTCTGCAAGCGCTTGCGATGATTGATGGTGGCTTTGGGTCATCTGCTCTACAAGCCGTTGCAGCAGCTGCTGCGTCAGCGCTTCATCAGGCCGGCCAGCCAGGTGCGAGGCATTCAAATTGGCGTATAGGTCGCTCATTTGACTTTCCCCGGCACCGGCGGGATACAGCCGGTCAAGCTCGGCAGTCATTTTTTCGGCATTTTTTTGGACATGGGCAATCACCATACGCGACAACGCGGTCACAAAGATGGCGCAACTGATAGCACCCATTGACGCAACAAACGCATGGCTAACACCCGAGAGCAATCCTTTCAAACCCAGTGCAGCTGACTCTGCTGTGGATGGGTCAAACTGGCTCAGGGCCTCCAGCATGCCTGCGAAGGTGCCAACAATGCCCAGGCCAGTCAATATGCCCGGCAGGTGACGGCCAAAGCTGTCCATGAGCCAGTCGTCAATCAGCGCATCTCTCGAAAAGAAAAACCCCGACGGTATGGCCGCCCGCCACACCGTGTCTGGTTTTGGCGAAGCCGTGGTTGCGACCAATGTGGCGCTGTAGTTTTGCCATGGGCCCTTGAGCACGTGCCAGCTGAAGCTGCTGCCAATCTGTTCAGGCGTGCCTGCCGCACTGCCAGCCCGCGCAAGCGACAACGCGCCAATGACTCGGGTCAGCTGCTTTTTGATCGCAAGGGCGCGTAGCGCAAAAAGCAGAACGAACAAGCCAGTCAGCCCCACCACAAGATAAAGCAGCACCACTGGTAAAGTGAAAGCCTCAGCCTGTATGCTTAATCCTGCAGAAAGGCGCGGAGTTGGTATGGCCAGTAATGTCACGCCGCTGGCCCGCAGCGCACTTGCCAAAGCTGTGACGGCCAGGCCGATGGCCATCACCAGGAGCATCAGGCGTGCGCCCGGACGGTGCCACATGGCCGCCAGCGATTGCGACACGTGCTTGAGCTTGGGCATGACGCTACCCAACAACAGCCCCAGCATGCCAATCGCCAACAGAGCGCCCAAAAGCGAAAATAAAGAATTCATGGTTGGCTCCGGCGTTGAGGGTCGTGGTTGAGCAACAGCATGTGTGCCAGCGCCTCAGGTCAAGGCCGCCTCTGCCGCGAGCGTGTCGAGCAGGTTGGCTGCCCGTATGTCCACCATTTCGTGCAGCATGCCCGGCCCGTGCGGGCCAAGGTGCAGGGTGGCCAGACGCGCGCCCAGCAGAGGGCTTTGCCGACGAATGGCTGAAAGGGCCAATAGCAAGGCCGGTTGTACCTTGGCATCCGGCGGTGCGGGTCTGGATGTTTCTGCCAGATAAGAAAAACTCTCCGGCACGGCCAGGGCTTTTTCAAAGCCCTCGTTGCCCAATTCTTTGACCAACTGCAGTACGCTGGACCGGCGAATGGCACCTCGTACCCTGGGCGCTCTGAGGGTGATGGCCAAAGAGTCCGTAAATGCTGCAAACTTTGATGGCTCCCACCACCACGCGGGCTCAAAAGTGCTCGGTGGGCCCAATGCACACAGTTCAAGCGAAAGTGCCTGGTGCTTGAGGCGAATCCTTTCAGCCCGGTTTTGCCCCAGCAGTTTCACCGGTCGGTCTGCCGACACAGCTTCAGAGTCCGCCTGCTGGCCATAGTCGGCCTGCCACCCCATGGCAAGGCGAAGCAGTGTGCGCTTGGCCCTTGCGCGGCGATTGTCAGATGCCTTGCTCATGAGCCTGTCGCCGCCAGAGTTTACATGGGTCATGCCTTTGCCTTTCAGGCCGGTCAAGCTGACCGCACCGCATTCGCAGCATCAGGCGCTTGGGTGGCGGCTTTTCCTTGGTTGTTCAATGCGCTGAGCCTGCGCCTACGTACCAGCATGGCAAGCCCTATGAGCAAGGCAGTCAATGCCATGCCTGCAAAACCCGCCGCATAAAGTTGGGTTGCGTCGCTGGTGGCCGGTGCCATTTTGAGTTGCCTGCGCACATCAACCGGCACCAGCACGATAGACACCCTGCCAGGGTCCAGCCCTTCTACCGCGTTCACCACCAGCGCCCTGATGTCTGTCACGGCGTCTTTAAGTTCAAAGTCCGGCAGCGTCTTGACGAGAACGGATGCAGACGCCGGCTGCACCTTGTCGATCAGCGCCTCGGTTGATGGCACCACCACATGCACCCGTGCATCAACCACCCCATCAAAAGAGCGGATGGTTCGCATCAATTCTTCAGACACGGCATGCATTAACCTGGCACGCTCTTCGGTCGGTGTCGCCAGCATGCCCTCGCGCTTGAACACCTGGCCCAAGCCGTTAAAGGGTGCTGGTGGCAGGTTGTGGTCACGCAGAATCAACACCGCTGGCGCAAAGTCAGACTCAGCCACCGTCACGGCCCACTTTTTGTCTTTCATCGGTTGCTTGCTGGCGTCAATGCCCGACACCTTCAGCGCGCTGATGATCATGTTGGCCTCGGGCTCAGAAAGGTCCTGGTGCAGTTGCATGGAGCAGCCGGCAAGCAGCAATGCAACTGTGCAAGCCAGTACACATTGAAAACACGAAGGAAGGCGCATGGCTGACACTGGATGGCCCTTGTCAAACCACTAGGCGTTCTTGCCTTCATTCATCAGCGCCGATTTGGACTCGCTGATCTTCTTGTGCGATTGGGTCATGATGGTCATGGACATGCTGTAGTTCATCAGGCCCAGTTGCAAATTCACCATATCCTCCATGTTGGGGCCGTCTGGCTTGTTCATGATGGAGCTGATAGCAAACAAGGGTTGGTTCATGGCGCTCGGCGCGCCATTGAGGCCCAACATGCTCACCTCGTCTGTGCCCTCCAATTTCACTTGGCGAGCAAGGTCGGCCTGGCGTCCCGCATCCACACTTTGACCGCGCAGAGCAGACAGGCCACCATCAGCGGACGGGCTGGCCGCTGCACCGGCCGCGCCTGCGGCATTGCCCACGGCAGCAACACCGGCAATTGAATCGAACATAGATACCTCCGAGTGACTTGCTCTTGGCCCTTCAGCGCAGAGACAAGCCGTTTTTTTACCGTTAGACGACTGCTTGGGGCGACTGAAGCATCTCTCGGATAGAGGCATTGAGCCCCAGTGCCGCTTGCCTGAGCGCTGGATTGCGCGCGTTGATCAGCACCCTTACGCAACCCAGCGCGGCCTTGAACCGCGCCACCCTCAGAAGCAAAGGAATCATCAACATGATCAGGGTGTACTCAGAAAAAACCTGCGCCCCCAGTTTGCCAAAAAGATAATTCAATCCAACCGATGCAGTGCCTTTGAAGTACCTGCTTTTAACGTGCGCTGCGTAAGCAAAGTAAATCTTGCTGCCCGTCAACTCAGCCAAGCCCTCCAGTATTTTTAAACTGGTGCCGCCTTGCCCGATATTGGCGAAAAGGCAAGCCAAGTCCGACAGCAGGGTTTCATCTTCTTGCATAAATGCATCCGGTCAGCCGACGATCTTCAGACTGCGGCCTTGCAAAAATCAACAAAAGTCAATTCTCGCAAAGCCATCTTCTATCACTGGGTAGCAACCGTCCGCTCAATTTTGTTCAACAAGGAAGTGAATGACTGATTCATCGCCATCGCAATGGAGGCCTGTTTGTTCAACAGGTTAATGTCATTGATGTCGGCGTTGGTCAAATCGCCCTGTTCAACCACTTGTCTATTGGTTTTCATATCCATCACGGGTATTTTTTGGCCAGCTGCATCTCTCATATCGTTGCCGTTTGCGTCTTTTTGCCAAACCGGATCCATCCGTGCTTTGGCCGCAAGAGTAATATCCTTTGCTTGTTTGATTGCTACGTCTGCGGTGCGAGCCGCTACAGTCGTTGCGACTGCGATATCGCCATTTAGCAAGTTCTGCGTTACAGACTCGTACTGAGTCACGGCTATCCCATTCACCCTTTCAGTATTCGTCAAAAGTTGCGTGCCGTTTGCTGTGGTTGTTGCGGATAGTTGGGCAGTATTAGACATATTTACACCTTTAGAAGTTGAGTTGAACACACACTGAAAACACTGCGCTAGTGTCTTTTAATCGACACTGGCGCTTTCAAAGCCTTTGATAAGGCGATGACTCTTTGGTTGGCGAGACGAAGCAGATCTATCCGCCTTAGCCCTCGGTTGTCCTGAGGGCTGTTTTGTGCAGACTCTATTTTCTCGCCAAGTTTTTTTGAAATTTCCTTTAAGACATTCTTCGGGTCCGAACGAAACCTGCGCTCCATGTCGGTGACCTCCAAAATGCCGTGACTGGGAAACTTTTTCATCACCTAAACTTGTTCGCAACCTGGCCTATTTGACGTGGGGGTCTACGTGGGGGTCTATTTCACGCGCGGTGAATTTGTCAAATTGCCTCAGGTTGATGTTGAGTTCTTAGGTCGCTTTTGACTTGTTCGAGCTCAGGCTCAAGTTCAATTGGAAGGCTTCTTCTTGCGCCTCCTCATCCTCGTCCGGGTCTTCTTTGTTGAACTGCGACACCTCTAGCTGCATGTTCACCTTATTTTTTGCCTTTTCGTTTGTGGCTGGCTCTACAACAGCACCCTCATGATTTCCAACCCCAAAATATGCCCCGCGTGACTCTTGGAACTCCCCCTTGGCTGCCAAGACCAGCTTTTTGTTTATCTCTTGCCCCGCCCGGTTGATGAATGCCCCGTCTTCTATAGCTGCCTTGCGTCCATCTGCTGCCTTGGTAAACACAAGCCCTGACCGGTCAGGGTCGTAAAACAGGTCAACCGTTGCGTCGCCGCTTGCGTCCGCCGCAAGGCTTTGTTGGGTGACCAGCTGTCCGGTGCCCAGGTCGATGCCACCATCGGCATTGAAATCTAACGATATGGCACCCTTGCGACCATTTTCGCCAGCTACCTCCCAGGTGATTTTGTCGTTCATGGTATAGGTTTCCGAAAGCACCTCCGTGTCAACCAACGCCTGTGCATCTTTGGTGTGCAGAATGTAGTTTGACTGCACATCGAAGTCAGTGGCATAGCCGCAGAACGCAACGATGTCCTTAAGACTTGATCCCTCATTGCCGGTCAGCGTCACCTGATTGAAGTGGGGATCCCCAAAGCTGTAGATAACGGAGTCTCCCGAGTCGAGTTTCCCGTTGTTGTTGAGGTCTTTTGCCATGGCAAAAACCCGATCTGCGGCCCTGGCGTACATGTAGTTTCCGGTTCTGGCAGACACGGCTTCCACCTCGCTTGCGCTGAAAGCTGTCACCTCAAAATCAACGCCGCCCGAGCTTAGCGTCTTCTTGCCAGCGCTCAGTGTTTCAAGTTTTACATTGCTCATAGGTCACTCCAGAAAATGTTTGATTGCGCTTAACCTTTGCCTTGCTGGCACCGTTTCATTCATCGGGTAATCAGCTTGGGCAGCATCCAAACAGCATGAAGCGTGCCAGCTTGGCTGAGGGTTTTCGTTGTCTTTTTGTGCGGCTTCATACACCCGCCTCCAGGCGAATCCAGGGGCCGTATTGCAGGTAGACACCTTCACTCGTGATGTCAATGATTTTTGCCCCCCCCTCGGGGGCTGCAAGGGTTGCGCCCTGCCCAAGCCTTCTGTTAAACCCTACCGGGCCAACCAGCACAGACGCTGGGGCGTCCAGTCGTATTTGCCTGACTGCATTGGCTCCCGCGAGTAAAAAAACAAAGTGGTTGTCGCTTAAATCGGGGGCGGCAAGCCTGCGATTTAAATCGACAAGACGACTGTTAAAAACCGCTGGCTGTCTTGTGGCTGCGAACCACATGCCCCGCAGCTCAATGGCCAGCTCCGCTGATGCGCAGTCAGTGACAGACAGGCGCAGCAGGGCGGGCTTTACTTTTGGGAAGAGCTCCCAAGGGATGTTGAGGCTTGTTGTTTTGTCTGATTGCTGAGAGTTGATCTTTATCTCTCGGGTCGGGTGTATGGGTTTGACGCCTGCCAGCGCAGCGGCCAAGGCACGTTCCATTTGCTGGCGATTGCAGATTTTGTACGACACTGCATTGCCCAAAGACTCGAGTAACTTTTTGAGCTGGGCTTCTTGTGTGCCAGAGGCCACCATCGCCTTTACCTCCCAGCCGGGGCCCAGTGCTTTCCACTCCAGCGGTGATGCGTTGCCTGCCTGCTTGGCCCAGGCGGTGTTGATGTCGGCACGGGTTTTTTCGCCAAGCAGAAGTTGTTCATTTTTTGAGAATTCGTCCTTTTGATGCGTGTAGTAAAGGCCAGCGGAAAAAGCTGTCGCAAGCAGGCCTATGGCCATGACCTGCGCAATGGTGGTGGCTGAAATACCCAAAGGTGCAGGCTGCGGTGCTGGTGCCACAGATGCCGTGCTCGCTGATTCTTGCTGGTAGGTGGCGCGCAGGTTTTGCCAGTCGGTCTGCTCAGGGCCAACACCTAGGGTGATGCCGTCCAAGTCCAGCAAGGCGGGCAGGGCTGGCTCCAGGTGATGGCCCTCCGCACATGTTTGCCCCTGGCAGGTAACGCCAGGCCGTAACGCCGTGAGCAAACAGCGGCCTTCTTGGTCAACACGTATCAGCAGGCGTGCGTTCTTCACGCCCGCCAGGATCAGGTCGTCGCTCAGGTCTCCGCCGACGACCAGCCTGTCACCCCGGCTCAGAGGTTCATGCGCACCGGCTTGTTGCCCCGATAGAACTCTGACCACGCAAAGCGCACGCTCCTGCGACTGGTCTGGCGGCGTGACGTTGGTGTTGCTCACGGTGGTGAATTGGGTGCCGGTCTGGCCCCAGCTTTACCTGATGAGGCGCCCCCCCGATTAGCGCCTTCATTGACGATATCGCTCAAGCGCAGCGAGCGGGTCATGGACGTGTCAAGCTTGATTGATGGCGCGGCTTCAGCGCCAAAACTCAGGCTTGGAAAGAGGCTGGGTGGATTCGGCATGCCAGTCTGAGGAAACGCTTTGGTCGTTTCTGGCAAAACGCTTGCGCCAACCTCAATGACCCTGGGCGTGATCAAAAATACGCGTTCGCGCCGGCTGTTCGTCTGCGTGCGGGAGTTAAAGAGCCTGCCCACAACGGGTACGTCTGACAAAAATGGGACACGATTGAGGCTGGACGAGGCTCGCTCTATTGCATAGCCCCCAATCATCAGGCTGTCGCCAGATCGAACAATGCCCTGAGTGGTAAGTCCGTTGCGTGTCACGCTGGGCAGGCTGTCTACCTGCTGGGCCAGCGCCCCGCCATCGCTGATCTGAACGGCCAGCTGAACGCTGGGGTTGTCCGGGTTGCCTAGCACTGTGGGTTGTACCGCCATCTGTAGGCCGTAGTTGACGTTGAACAGGTTGGTCGTCCGCTCACCTGCCAGCTTGACAAAAAACTCGCTGGTATTGGACAAGGTCGCTTTGACGTTGTCCATGGTCAAAATACGGGGTCGCGAAACAATGGTGGCCTCCCCTGATTGTTCGAGTGCGCGTAGGCGCGTCTGCAATAGCAGGTTTGCGCCACCCAGCACGGCGGAAACCACCAGCCCCCCGCCCGTAGCCGCCGTGTTGCCCGCAGCAGTCATGTCTATCTTGCGTGCGGTCAGTCGCAGGTCTACGCCCAACTCCTGCAAGCGGGTCGAGTCAATATCAAAAATCTCGACTTCGATTTCCACCATTTTCGAGGGCACATCCAGTTGCTCAATCAGCTCCTCAAACATGGGCATGCGGCTGCGGTCTGCCCTGACGATCACGGCATTGAGCCGTGGCTCGGCTGTGACGATGGAATCTCCAGGCCGGGCAGAAGCTGCTTGTGCGCCGGTGTTGGCGCGCAGCTCCGCAGCCGCTTGGGCATCTGCTCTCGCGGCAGCGTCTGTCCTCGCGGCAGCGCCTGATGTGCGGGCTGGCAACGGCCCGTTGCCCAATCCGATCATCGGCAAGGGCATCATGGGGATCGATCCATCCTCGCCGTCCAGGTCAGGTAGTTGCAGGCTATCCAGGCCCAGCCGAAGCTGCTCTGTACCTGGGCCGGCATCTTTGCCAAGTTTTCCCGCCATGCGCCCTGGCTGTGTGGCGTCTGCCCGGCTTGCTGACTTGTTTATGTCATTGATGGGAACACCCGCCAGGCGACCTACCACAGTGGCTACCCCCTCTACCCGGGTGGGTCCGCCAGTCGTGGTGAGTACGGTGTCGGCTGCGGACGCATACCTGAGCCTGAAAACCTTTGTCTGCATGGACTGGCTCTCAGGCTTGGGCTGTGCCCCAACGGTTTTGGCCAGGTCAAGCATGCGCTGCAGGTAGCGGGGTGGCCCCGTCATGAGGGCGTAACGCTCTGTTGGCACGGGCCTGTAAACGTATCTGCCGTCCAGCAGCCCAAGGTCTGTCGCCAATGTGCTCAAGCGGTTGATGGCTTCGGTTTCCATCCAGACCATACGGGTGGCAATGGCGCTCAAACGGGTAACGTACAGCGCCGCACCATCAAAGTACCAGCTCAGGGCCTGCTGCCTGCAGATGTCGTCCAGCACGCGCTGCCGGGTGCCTTCAAACCGGCCGCTTACCGTGCCTTTGATCGATTCATCGACGATGACCGGCAAGCCCGCATCGCCCATCAGGTCGGTCAATACCTGGGTAATCGTGCTGTCACGTGAGTCGATAGCCACGCGCTTGTCTGCGCCAAGCCTGGTTTGAAGCAAAAGCTCGCGCGCGGGCGTCTTTGCAGCACGGGCCGTTGGCGTTGGCGTTGGCGCTGTGCCCGAGGGCAACGGCGGCGTTTGCTGCACAGGCGGGTTAAGCACCTGCGCAAAGGTGTACCCATTGCCTAAGGCAAGTGTGGCAATCGCAGCAATCAGCGCTGTATGCCCAGTTTGAGTGGCTAAGAGAAGACGCATTTCGGGGCTACCAGTTTGTATGTGATTTTTCAAGGCCGGGTCAGCCGCGCAGCATACCCAGCGACTGAAGCCGCACGCCAGGTGCAATTTCGTCTGTGGCCAGCACGGCAATATGCGGCAGGCTGGGCTCAAGAAGTCGTCTTACGTGCAAACGCAGGTCAGGCGCAGTTACCACACTGATATGAGCGGTTGAGCCCTTGGACACCACGCGTTCAATGGCTTGAGTTACGCCCTGTTGAAACTGCTGTGCGGCAGACGGCGGCAGCTGTAGCGCCGGGCCAAGCGGCGTTTGCTGCAGACTCTCGCGAAACTGCCCTTCAAGCAGCGGGTCCAGCATGACGGCCCGCAAAACATTGTTGGGGGTGACCAGCGTTTTGCATATTTGCAAGGTCAGTGCCTTGCGAACCAGTTCGCCAAGAGTTAAATCGTCGCCCGGCTCTTGCGCACCATATACCAGGGCATCCAGAATGGTTCGCATGTCTCTGATGGACACACCCTCGCGCAGCAGGCTTTTGAGGATTTTGGTCATCCGCGTCAGCGGCACCGTGTTGACCGCCTCCCGGCAAAGGTCAGGGTAGGTGCCCTCATGCTGGCCCAGGACAAGCTGCATTTCCTGAATGCCAAACAGCACATGGGCATGCTTGTGGATCACGTCACCGACGACGCGAATCAGCCCGTTCTCACGCTCAAGCAAGGTGTGCTTTACAGCACGTGCCGCCGCTGCGTCTTCAGCAGACAACCAACAACCCGTCGTCACGTTGAGGCCGTTGGCCGTTGGCGTAAGGCCAAGCTCGGTCATTGTTGCTACCGGTCCGTCGAAGTAGCAGGAGCCTTTGGGTGCAGCCGCCTTGGCGCAGACGTTGCCCAGCACGGTGACCTGGTATTGGCCCGGCTCAAGCTGCCCGGTTTGCCTGACCAGCAAGCCTGGGTAGGGCAGACCCAAGCTTGTTTTGAGCTCCCCGCGCAAACGGGTAAGCTCTTCGTCAATGACATCAGGGGACAAGTCGAGTACGAGATCGTCATGTATTTCAAGGCAGACAATACAAAACTCATACGACTGCTCATCGATCAGCAAAGTCCTTTTTGACGGCTGCCCTTCGCGCAGCGCGTTTTCAGTGGTCAAGCCCGCCCAGCCGCCTTTGCCCGACAGCTCGGTCTTGTGAAGCCATGCGCCCATGGCCAGAAGCGGAAGGCCAAGACATATAAAGACCAGGGTTGGCAGCCCAGGCACCAGGCCTACGACCGTGGCAATGGCGCCAGTTACAAGCAGTGCCTTGGGCTGCATACGCAACTGCTGAAGGATCTCCCACCCCAGATTGGGGGCGGTACTGTTGGACGAGCGCGTCACCAAAATACCCGCAGCCAGCGCCGCAAAAAGCCCCGGTATTTGTGACACCAAGCCATCGCCGATAGCCAGCACAGAGTAATGATCAACAGCCGCACCGGCGGACATGCCTGCGTAAATCACGCCAACGGCAATACCACCCAATAAATTGATCACCACAATGATCATGCCGGCAATCACGTCGCCCTTGACAAACTTCATGGCACCATCCATGGAGCCAAACATGGCGCTTTCGGCCAGCAGCATGCGCCGCGCGTACTGCGCCTGGCCACTGGTCATGGAGCCCGCACGCACATCGGCATCAATACTCATCTGCCTGCCGGGCAGGCCGTCAAGTGCAAAGCGCGCACTCACCTCGGCCACACGCTCGGCACCTTTGGACACCACAATCAGCTGCACCAGCGCAATGATGATGAACACGACCAGGCCCACCACCAGGTTACCGCCCACCACAAATCTGCCAAAGGCCTCAATGATGTGGCCAGCGTCGCCCGCTAAAAGAATCTGCCGGGTAGTGGCCACATTCAAGGCAATACGAAACATGGTGGACAGCAACAAAACCGACGGAAACGCCGACAACATGACTGGCGAGTGCGCGTAAAGCGCGTACATCAGCATGCCCACACCCATCACCATGCTGACAGCCAGCAATATGTCAAGCAGCCAAGGCGGCAATGGCACCACCAGCAACCCTACCATCGCGAGGGTAAGCACTGCAAAAGCCATGTCGGCCTGCTTGCCTGCTGCCAGAAAGATTTTGCTTATTTTTGCGTTCATACCGAAATCAAAGAGCGTTTTTTGCCATGTTGTGGCATTCGTAGCGCAACTTGTGTGCCACGAACAGCCCTGTCACCTGGTATCGCCAAACGCCCCACAAAAAGACAATTGCCCGGCGAAGACCTGATTGCTCAAAGTGTTGACCGTTTGTGCAAGGCGAGTCGGCGTCAGGCGCACAGACCTCAATGGCGGGCCATTCTTGTTTTGCAGACTTTCGTTTACGCGCGTTGTGCAAATTTGCTACGCCGTAACTCAGGCTTTGCGGTCACACACAAGGCGATGCACCAGATTGCCGGTTTGCGATGGCGATTTGTTATTCCTTCAATACAGACAGAACTCGCACAGGCAATATGCCAAACAGGCCGCCATTGAATTCTTTAACCTGCGACAAAATCAAAGCGCCATGCACAGGCGTTGAGCCGTGTGAAGAAAAATGAAACCGACAAAAATGAAGGAATCGCCAAGGCCAAGCCCAGCACCAGCCCATGTGGAACTGACAAGTCTGTAAGAGGTCATCCGCCCCGGTCCAAATCTTGCGAAGTTTGACCAGCGGTGCGTGGCACCTTAAAGCTGGCCTGACTTTTGCACTGCATCAACAATCTGCAGCGCATGGGCTATTTCGGCAGGCACAAGAAAGGACTGACTTATGTTTTTTGGATTACAACCAATCAAGCAGGAACGCAATAGCAGCATATCGGGCAGTGGAGGTGGCAATGTCAATCGATTTAACGTTTCGTATGCTCCACCTTTGCCGAATTCAAAAGTCCTTACGAATCTCAAGGTCGGGGCGCAGCTCACGCAGGGCGAAAAAAAACAGCTTACTGATGAACTTGTCAAGTTTGGCACTAGCAATGACCGACCGGTGCGGGACGGTCAGTACTTAAAGTTGAAAGCCTTGCTCGACTATAAAAAAGACCAGTTCAATGACCCCCTCATCCCGCAAGACCAAAAAAAAACCATCTTTAATGAGATTGAGCGGCTAATGACAATCGGCAATCAGCTCAAGTTTATCGGTGCGGGTGAGAGCGGCAGGATGCAAACTGCGGCTACTTTTCTTGGCGTGGGCTACGACAAGATTCAGGTTAAAGCCCCAACTACAGCCGGAACACCACCTGTCAAGCCCGAACCAACACAAACCGCAGAGACAAACAGCGTCACAGGCACGCAAGCGACTGACGCACTGAGTAACACACCTGCCGCCGTCGATCCACAGGTGGCTGTAGACGTGCAAACGATCGGTTCGAAAATGGCCAACGTGCAGGATAAGAAACTGCAAAGTGAGCTGGCAGGAGTTGCGTTAACAACGGCGAAGCCTGACAAGGTGAATGCCGCTGAAGAAGCCTTCGAAAATGCCGGGTTAGAGCTGAAGGCGGCCGAAAAGGATCTGGGTACATCCCTGGCGGATCTGAGTTCACGATACGTGGATGGCCTGTCTGGCAACGGCGGCTACGAGAACATGAAGAAGTTGCGAGAGTTCCAGAATAACCCCGCATTAGATCAAGTTGTCCAGGATGTGGCGACGTTGTATGCGCGGCCGGTATCTGAAGTTCAGGATACTCACGCTCTTGCGTTATTCACCGGCTTTGTCCACAAGGGCAAGAATAATCCGGCTGCCAAGGAATTGGCCGAGCGCCTTCTTGCCGCTCTGCAAAAACCAGTGGCCGCAAGCCAGACGGAATCAAATGTTGAATCTGGGTCTCAGGTGGCACCAGATCCCTCAGGTGATGGTGTGCCAATCGATGGTGTGCTAAGCGAGTATGCATAGCCTAGGCCGGGCGAGTCAGGCATAACTGTGAGGCGGGGTATATGTTGCAGCCGATGATTTACCAAAGTCAGATCAATCTGAGCTGGGTGTGCGGACGGGTGCGCGGCTTGGCGATGTCTGCTCAAGATGTTTTTTTTGATCGGGGTCAGTGATGTTGTTGATGCCCGATCTGGATCTTCCCCATTTTTTGTTTGCGGGGATTGCCTTAGCGCCACTCATAGGGCCCGCTATTGGCCTTGTCTCCGGCCTTTTTGGCAGCAAAGGCGGCAGCGGTGGCGGCAACGGACCGGAAGTCCAGAAAAAAGTCGACATAGCCAAAGCCGCACAGAATGATGTGATTGCGGCCAATAAAGCCGAGAAGCAAGCCAATGCCCAAGACATCTACGCAGAAATCGCAAGCAAATTCATCCGATTTTGCGATTCCGACATTGGCCCCGCACAAATCGTCAGCTGGAAGGCGATCAAAAGCCTGGATACCGCTATCGCCAATGCCAAAGCATCCCGGGCGCAGCTGGACGTGACTGCAGCGCAGACCAATACAAACGCAGGCAAACCATCTGGCGGCGGAGGAATTCTTGGAACGATTGGCAAGGTTTTTGGCGGCTTGTTCGGTTGACACAACACAACGAAAGGACTTTTGTATGCCAAATAACATCGGCGGCTGGGTTAGCAACAACACTAGCCGGATAGTCTCCAACAATCCATTTCCGAGCGTCACACCCCCGGTCATTGCGCAAACTCAGCAAACTCAGCAAACAGGGCGCCAGTCTGAAACACCGGCTTCCAACACTGAAGCCAAGGCGAACAACCCGACAGCTCTCCTCGAGTGTCTTATTGAAGCGTGCAAGGCTTTTGGATTTGAATACAACCCCAACAATCCCCTTGGCCAAGGGGTTCTGAAATTTCTTAAATGGTGTGGGGTGCCTGGTTTGATCCCGCCCAGCAAAGAACCCGCCCCCCAGCAAAACCCCTCCTAGGGCACGGTGGTATGACATGGTCAAAAACTTGTCCATCAGACGAGGCCTTTTATACCCACTCAGCACTAGACATAAGGGTCGAGGACATGAGGGGCAAAACTTATTGGTTCGGCTCAGTGATGTATGAACCGTTCGCTCTGAGCCTGTCGAAGGCTTGCACTGGCTTTGACAGGCTCAGGGCGAACGCAAATTGAGACGTCATCGAGCCGACGCAATAGCCTTGACCTTTGAGGTCCAGTGAAGACGGTGTATTGAACAATGAAATCAACTTAATCAAAAGGAGAACAGCAATGACAAACGGTGTAAGCGGAGTCGGCGTCAACCCGGGATCACGTATCTTCCCTAATAACGTTCCAGAGTCCACGCCCACGTGGGAAAAATCGCCACTAAACGTTACTGAAACTTCAAGTATCTCGCCTGGAGTCAATACGCTAAACGGAACTGTAGCCGGAACTGTCAAGAAAACTGACGCGGGCGGAGCCTCAAATGGGCTATCTTTTGAAAAAGTCTTCTCTTTTCTTGCGGGCATTTTTGGTGGGGTGGGGCCTACCTCGATAGCTTCTTTGCTTAACTTGTTCGCACCTGAACCCAAGGTGAATAAAAACGAAGAGAAAAAGAAAACGCAAGAGCCATGAGGCACCGGTGTGGTGTGACATCTTGCAAAGCCCAATCACAAGCGCATAAGGTCAACAATCAACTTACCAGGTGCTGAGGGGTGCGAAAAATCCTTTGGGGCGTCGGTTTTGAACATGACGTTCTGCAGATGCACTGTGCAGGGGTTTGAACTGAATTGAGCCCACCCTTTGATGTACAGACCCTGCCCACACCATGAGCTCTTCAGAAGAAAAGACCGAAAAGCCCACTGCGCGAAAACTTAGAAAGTCTCGCGAAGAGGGTAATGTGGGGCGCAGTGTCGATGTCAGTAAAACGGTTGCTTTTCTGGCGATCGGCATCTATCTGTTCTTTCAGTTTCGGGTCATCGCAGAAGACGTTGGGGCCTTGCTCAATGGCGTCATAGGCGCCATCGGCAGGGGGCAAAAAGACGCCTATCTTCAGTTGGGCCTATACACGGTGCAGCTAGGCGTCTCACTGCTGTTGCCTATGCTGCTGCTGGTTGCAGCCGCGTCTATGGCGTTTGACTTTTTGCAGGTGGGGCCGCTGCTGGCTATCGCGGCGGCCATGCCCAAGCTGGAGCGCATTCACCCGGCTGAAGGCTTCAAGCGGCTTTTCTCAAAACGCTCGCTGACGCAGATCCTCATGTCCATCGCCAAAATGGCATCGATTGGGCTGTGCTTGTTTTTTGTCGTGAAGTCATTTGCGCCGGACGTGTTGGGGCTGCCCAAGGGCAGCATTGGGGCTGGGCTGCAAGTAGCGGTGAATGTGATGGCGCAAACTTTTCTATGGAGTGCCCTGTGCCTGATTGTGCTGGCCATCATCGACTACATGATTCAGCGCCGTATTTGGTACCAAGAGCAGTACATGAGCAAAACCGAACTTAAACGTGAGCAAAAAGACGACAGTCCCAGCAAGGAGGTCCAAGAGGCTCGCAAAGAGGCGCAGGGCGATGACCCGCTTGAGCGCATGTACCGCAACCTTGGGTTTTGTCAGGTGATGGTGCTGGACGGTGCGGGTTCGGTCCTGGGGCTGTACGACAACCCAGAGTTCAACCCAGAGCCGCTGGTGCTGATTCATGCGTCTGGCGTGAGTGGTGAAAAGCTGTTGACGGCGGCCAGGGCTGAAGACATTCGGGTGGTGAAGGACGCGCGTTTTGCCACGGCCGTTTTTGCACAAACCCAGCCTGGACAGCCGGTACCTTCTGAGTTTCAGGCGCGGGCGCGTCAATTGATTGCAGCTGTATGACGCACAGCGGCGTAGCACCTTTTTATGGCGAGGGACGTCACCATGCTTTTGTGGTCTGACCGCAATGTGCGGCTGGTGGCCGCCAACAATGTGCTAAGCCCGGATCAACTGGGCACGTTGCATGAATGTTCAGATTTGCTTGAAAAAACACGCGTCCAGTGCAATGAGATGCGACTACAGGCGCAGCATGAATGCGAGCGACAGGTAGAGGCGGCAGTGCAGCGTGGTGAACAACTGGCCCATGCTGAACTGACGCGCCTGACGCTTGATTTTCATCATGATGTTGCACAGACTGCACAGCGATTGCGCCAGAAGGTGGCGTGGGCCGCTGTGGCATGTGTAGAAAAAATGCTGCATGACGCTGGGCCCGGCGCTGCGCTGGAGCAACGCGCCATTCGACTGGTCCAGCAGTTCTGGCAAGACGCACCGCTGGTTTTTATGGTGTCCCCTGCAACTGCGCCCATGTTGCGCAATGCACTTGAAGACTTTCGCACACGCCAGCGTGCTGCGCAGGACGGGTCGCTTAACCGGGTCCGGCTGATTGTCAAAGAAAGCCTGGAGCTTGACGATGGTGATGTGATCTTGCAGACCAGCGACGGGCTGATTGACGGGCGCTTGAGAACGCAGCTGTCTTACCTTGAGAAGATATTTGAAATGGACGCCAACTTTCACGACGCCGGGGTAAGCGACGAACCGACTTGTGGGGACGACGACCAGGCGACGGGGGACTTTTCTGATGATTGATCGCCTTTTCAAGCTGCTGCGTTTGCGCCAACAGCGTGAGCAGCGGGCAAAAACGATGCTTGACATCACGCTGCGCGAGGTCGGTGAAGCGCGTGAAGAGCACGCAGGCCACCGGCGCGAGCAAGAAGCCGGCCGGCAACATCTGGCAGCCATGATCCGGCAGTTTTCAGCGCTGACCAATGCGGGACTGGTGGAGTCGCAGCAGGTCACGCAATTTCAGGCCGAGCGCAAATTTTCTGAAAGGGCAGACCTGATCTGTGAAACCCGGATTCTGGATGCCGAGTACAAGCTGCTGGAGGCCAAGTTGCGTGCCGACGAGGTGCGCGCAGGCTTCCTCAAAGCCAGGCGCGAGCGTGAGCGTATTGAATTGATCTACAAGCGCAAGCTGGCCGAAATATCGACCAAAGCCGATACGCGGGCTGAAGAAGAGGCTGTCGAACTATGGCAAAACCCGCTGGCCCGAAGTAGCGCTGCAAACTAGCCGGCGCTACTTGTGTAAAGCACCAACTTTCGGCAACCCAGATGCACCCTGTCAAACTCCCCCGACTTGAAAAGCCCGATGCTTTGGGTTTGAACCGCTTGTATGGGTCTGCCCCCGTGGTGGCGGGCGATGCTGCGCTGACCTGGGTCAAAAAGAACACGCCATTTGCTGAGCGCGCCTGGCTGGAAATAGTGGGTGATGCGCGTACCGCCTGGCTGCTTCTTGACAGCCCCGCCACACTGGGCACCCTTTTGAAGGGCCCGATAGGCCACATGCCTGAGATTGACCGCATCCAGGCGGTTGAGGCGTATTGCACAGGGCTGTTGGATCTTTTGGAGGAGTCCTTTGGCTTTGCCCTTGACGTTGTCAAAGCTGGGCTGGGCAGCCGCAGTGCCCTGTCGCAAAGTATGGCGGTAGACATGCCGCATAGCGCGGCATCGATGGTGTCTGCCGAGCTTGAGTGGCGCTCTGAGCACATGAATGCGCCTGTGCGCTGCCAGTTGCGCATGCCCTACGACTGGCTGCACAGCTATCGGTGCAGAGTCGCGCCATCAGGTGAGTTGTGCCTTGGCGGCCTGCCGCTTGAACTTTCGCTGCAATGCGGCTGGACTGAGCTCACTGCACTTGAGCTTAAACAGCTACAACCTGGCAGCTGGGTAAGGCTGCGCCATAACTTCGGCACAGACAAAGGCTGGCTGCGCAGGCTTCGGGTTTGTTCAAAGCACATCAACTGGAGTGTCTGGGTTGATATGGATCAGGAACAGGCATCACGCTTGCTTGTAGTGCCCGCACTGGCAAGTGTCGGTGGCCAGAGCGGTTCGGGGAACGGCCTCAAAACATCTAACCATGAAACGGCACACGCCATGAATTTCCCATCACCTGAGTCTGACGATGCATCGCTACAAAATGGCAGTCAAGCCCCTGCCACCGAGGACATTGACACCAACCCTAGCCAGGAAGACCAGCATGGGTCTGCGCTGGCTGGCTTGGCTTTGAAGGTGATGTTCGAGGTAGGCACAGCAGACATAGCGCTTGATGCACTGCTTGAACTCAAACCCGGTTACACCATTGACCTGAACAGGCCGATTGACCCCCTTGGCGTGCGCCTGCTGGTCAATGGCGCTGAGGTTGCGACTGGCGAGCTCACAGACATTGGCGGTGTTTTGGGGGTGTTGGTCACCAGCGTACACAGCAGGCTGCTGCGCGGCTAGGCCTCATCAATGGATCCTCTTTACCTTTTATTGGTGTTTTCGGCGATGTCCATGGTGCCTTTGCTGGCAGTCATGGTCACGTCGTATACCAAGATCATCATCGTCACGTCGCTGTTGCGCAATGCGCTCGGGCTGCAAAACGTGCCACCGCCTACGGTCACCAGCGGTATCGCGATCATCTTGACTTTTTTCGTGATGTATCCGGTAGGCTATGAGGCTCTGGGCAAGCAGGACCATCTCCGCGGTGGCATGCAACTGGGCAGCACCACCCAGATGCTTGGGCTGGCACAGTCGGCGCGCGAGCCTCTGCGCAAGTTTTTGGCCAAGCACAGCGGCGAGAAGGAGCGGCAGTTTTTTTTACAAACAGCCAAAGAGATCATGCCGCCCGAAGTGGCTGCCGACATCAAGCCCGATGATCTGGTGATTCTTGCGCCCGCCTTTACCTTGAGCGAGTTGACCTCGGCCTTTGAAATCGGCTTTTTGCTGTTTTTGCCCTTCATCCTGATTGACATCATTGTGGCCACCGTCATCATGACGCTGGGCATGCAAATGTTGTCGCCCACCATTATTTCGTTGCCGTTCAAGCTGCTGCTTTTTGTGGTGCTGGACGGTTGGACCAAACTTTTTCAGGTGATGGTGTTGTCATACCGATAGTCATGGCGCGACCTGTATTGATCGTCAATTTTGCAAAGGACTTGCCATGCTGACAGGTGAAGTCATCGTTTTGTCCCAGCGCATGCTGGTGGTCGCCCTTATGGTGCTGGCCCCTGTCATTGTGGCGGCTACTGTCGTGGGTTTGGTTTGGGCGCTGTTTCAGGCAGTGACCCAGTTGCAAGACAGCAGCGCCAGCTTTGCCATCAAACTGGTTGTTGTCTCGATTGTGCTGGCGCTGTCATCTGAATGGATTGGGGGGCAGGTGCGCCACTTTGGCGACGAAATGTTTGCCCAGATGCTCAAACCCAGGCGCAAATGACGACAGCGGCCAGCCTGAACCTGCTTGACCTGCCTGGGCTGGGTATCTCGTGGTTCAGTGCCGTGTTCGCGACTTTCCCGCGTACCGCTGCTGCCTTGTGGATGTTGCCGCTGTTTTTTAAGGAAGTCATGCCAGCCACAGCAAGGCTCGCGTTTGCATTTCCTCTGGCGGTCTTCTTTGCCTATGCCGGCTTTAACGCGTCCAGTGCGCCCGGCTTTAGCGGCTTGGCTGGTAGTGGCCTCTGGCCATTCTTTGTCATGAAAGAAATCCTGATCGGCATGGGCATCGGGTTTTTATGGGCGCTGCCGTTTCACACCTTGTCCCAGGCGGGTGAGTTGATTGACTTTCAAAACCAGTTGACCTTTACCCAGTCTACGGATCCGTTTTCAGGCAACCAGGTCAGTGTGACCAGCACGTTTTTGCAACAGGTGTTCATCATGCTGTTTTTAAGCAGCGGCGGCCTCATGCTGTTTGTCGAAACCTTGTCGGTCTCCTTCAAGGCATGGCCCGCACAACACGCACTGCCGCTTATGAGTCAATCGTTTTTGAATCTCGTGTATTACGAGGTCAAAAGCCTGTTCGTGCTGTCCATGCTGTTTGCGGCCCCCATTCTTCTGGTTATGTTACTGGTAGACCTGGCACTGGGGGTGATCAACAAAGCCGCACCACAGGTTTCCATCCAAGATGTCTCTGTACCGATCAAGCTTGCGTTGTCTTGGTGGCTTCTGCTCGTGGCGCTTGCGTTTATGGCCGAACGTCTGGTGCAACTCATGCCCCGGTTGGCAAATTTGTTGCCGGTGTTGACGCGTTGAATTGAATCGCCCCGGGGCGATTCAACTGGTTGCGCAGATAAGGTAAGCGTACTTACAATATAAAACAAAGGGGCATACAAGATTGGGGGCGGGTTTCGACACTTCACCAAATAGTCGCCCCTAGAAGCCCCATCAATCCAGCATCCATGCAGGTTGCGGAACGGATTAAGGCATGAATATTGCTAAGATTTGTTACTTAAGATTTCAAAAAAAGCCAGTAGTGTCCCAACGTTTTTCAGAGGAGAGAGAGCTGTTGAGGCTCAAATTCCGAATGTTTGTCAGGCTCGGTTGGTGTAGGTAGTTGATTTATTGGGGTTGTTTCAAACATGGTCAAGCTCAGGATTTGTAGGATTTCATGAAGACTGTTGGGCAGATGCAAGCGTTTCTTGGCAATAGCGATCAGCACGTATGTGCAGACCGCGATCCAGATTTTCGTCTTGACCGCGTTCTCGTTGGTGCCATAAAACGTCTTGATGCGCAGGTGCTGCTTGATCCATTTGAAAAACAACTCGACCTGCCAGCGCTGGCGGTATTGCTGCGGCATGGTCAATGGTAGACGCGTGTAACTCTGCGTATATTTGGCATCTAACGCGATGACAGTTGTTTTCCACAAAAATTTGACGCTCAAGCAGCTGTTTGTTATTCAAGCGCTTGCGGAGCAAACGGGCTGGTCTGTTTATGACTGCCCAAAGACAACCAGCTGGCTCTCATTGCTCGATTCGAAAAGTGTGCCGATGGTGGTGTTGGCGGACTCGGCAGGCCCCATACTGGCTGACATTGCATCGATACGTCGTGTGGTTCCTGCAACACCCATATTCGTCTGGTTGTCCGACGATAAGCCTGAGACCAGCATGCAACTCATCCAGGCGGGCGTCAGCAATCTGATTGCTCACGACGCGTCGCATCAGACCATTGAACGCACACTCAAACCTGTCACAAAGACCGCTACGGTCAGTCGGCAAACGCTATGCGCTCACAGCGCGCGGACCAATGCGCTGGCCTCATCGATAGATCTGCTGGCTCTGGGTGATAGCGACGTGCTGATTTCAGGACCTTCTGGAAGTGGCAAAGAGCTTTGTGCGTCGCTGATACATAAAATCAGTCGCCGTGCAAACAAGCCGATGGTGGTACTCAACTGCCCGGCACTGCCTTTAGACCTTGCTGATGCAGAGCTTTTTGGTCATGCGAAAAACGCATTCACCGGTGCCACCCGGGAAAAACTCGGGCTCATACGCGAGGCTGAGGGGGGTATTTTGTTGCTGGACGAGGTGGCGGCCTTACCGCTGTCGCTACAGGCAAAAATGCTGCGCGTCATTCAGGAGCGTGAGGTACGACCTGTCGGTTCAGGCGCCACGGTAAAAGTGGACATCAGAATCTTGTCCACGACCAATCAGGATTTGTCAGCGCTGGTGGCGGCCGGGCAATTCAGGGAGGACTTGCTGTACCGCCTTTCTGTCAAAGAACTGCGTGTTCCGCCGCTGCGCGAGCGTCTGACCGACATCGCCGCCCTGGCGCGAAAATTTGCAAGAGAATTAAATGGAGACGATACAGACCGCAATGTCATGTTTGAAGATGGTTGCCTGGCGATGTTGGCGAGCGGGGATTGGCCAGGCAATGTACGGCAACTGCGATCAGTCGTGCGCAGTGCTGCGGCACTTGCTGACTACGGGCGGATTGAGCAGCTACATCTTGAAGATCTGATGGATGGGGGTAGATCTGACTCCATTCAGCAGCTCGTTGACTTGAGTCGGGTGCGCGCAGATCCAATTGACAACTACTTGCGAATGACTTTACGACAGTGCGCAAATGATTATCGCGTCGCTGCTGCCATTGCGGATATACACATGAGCTCTCTTTACCGACTGATGCCGCCTGAGAAAGCGTTCGAGCTGATGTCGCACGTCTAACAGACTATTCGTACCTGCATATGCCCGCACAGACTGCATCTCCTGTGGATACAACATTGAGAGATTTGGATGTGCAAGCTGCTTCAGTGGCCTCCGGCCTTGCCGTTGCAGCATCCGTTTCCATGGCCGGGGACCATCAGGTTCCGATCGTGTGGGTCGTGGTGCAGGACGCACAAAAAGCCGCATCTCTGGTCGTGGCTTTGGCGCGCAAAAATATAACGGCGCGCGCTGTGCCTGATATGGTCAGTCTGGCGCAACTGTTAAACGCATCGCCAGTTTGCCGTGCCTGGGTTGCTGATGTGCATTTGACATACCCCCCGCTGGCCGTTCCCGTTGGCTTTGTCCTGCGGGGGCTGACGCCCACAGTTCCGATTTTCGGTTTTGCAGAATTTGATTCCGTAGCCGGGCTGATGCGCCTGAGTCAATTGGGCGCAGACCAGGCGTTGCGCGGCTCGGATGATTCTGCCCATCAAGCCCACACCATAGCCCGGATATTGCATGCCACGCACAACGAAGCACTTGTGGTGGGGTGTGTAAAGGAAGACGATCTCGTCACCACGAACCCCAGTGTTGTTCGCCTTGTTTCGCAAGCCCGCAAGCTGGCCCAAACGCTAACCAGTATTCTGGTCACCGGGCCTACTGGTGCTGGCAAGGAGTTGGTGGCTGGCATTATCTGCAAATCGAAAACTGACCGGCCCCTGGTCAGTCTGAACTGTGCGGCCATGCCCGAGGCATTGATAGAGTCAGAACTCTTTGGCTACGCGCAGGGTGCCTTCACAGGTGCTACCAAGGCTAGTGCCGGGTTGATTCAGCAGGCCGACGGTGGTGTGCTGTTTCTTGATGAGGTCGGCGAGATGTCACTGCAGACGCAGGCCAAGCTGCTACGGGTGCTAGACACCGGTGAGCTTCGGGCCTTGGGCGGAGGTTCTGCCAAGCGCGTGAGCTTCCAGCTGGTCTGTGCCACCCACAAGAACCTGGAACTCATGTGCGCCAACGGGCTTTTCCGGCAGGACCTTTATTACCGCATCGCAGGTGCCCGGCTGAAGTTACCGGCACTGAAAGAAAGACGATCTGACATTGCATTGCTCGCACAGTATTTTGCGGCGCAAAGTGTCTGCAACGCAACAGGATTGACGGTTGCCTTCAGTGGCGCTGGCTTGAAAGAAATGAGCAATATGGCCTGGGCAGGTAACGTTCGCGAACTTAAAAATTTTGTTAGACGCTGCACATCCATTTGCGGGGGGCACGTCATCACACTTGATGTTGTGCAGCAGGCGCGGCTGGATTGGGCTGACCAGCTTGGTTTGACGCTCGTGCGGGACCTGCTGACACGCGAGGCACTGCTACTGGCTTTGCAGGTGAGCGGTTGGCGGATCAATGATGCCGCAAAATTATGCGGGCGCAACCGAACCGATATTTATCGCCTGATCAACCGCTATCGTCTGGAGCAGGAACTATGAAAAGGCTTGGCGGCGTTGGTGCTGCTGATTGTCTATGGGTCAGACTTGAGGTTGATCAGCGCATCAGTTGGTAAATGGCTGAGGCGACGATTTTGACTTGCCGCTGGCTAGCCCTGCGCCCGACGCACCCGTCGCAGCGCTGTGGGTTGTGCTTATATTGGGATGCCATGTGGTTGTGAGTGCAATGGGCGCCATGTGTGTATTGGCGAGCGATGGTTTTTTCTGGGCCGCATCGCCCGCTGCTCAATCGCCGCTCTGTAACATCACGCCCCATGACCCGAAAAAAACCCATCAAACCGCCCGAAGTTAATTTTTCCGAAGACGGCGAGATCCGTTACCTGCATTTGGGCACCCAGTGGATTCAGGGTTCCATGTTTCTCGACCGGCCCTACGACATCGAGCTGGAATATGTGCAGCGCATGTTCGCGTGGTTGCTTGTTTTTGCCGCCGGTCGAAGTCAAGGGGGCACACGCCATGCAGTTGGGGCTGGGCGCGGGCACCATCACCAAGTTTTGTCACAAAAAACTCAAGATGGCCTGCACCGCCGTGGAGCTGAACCCGGGCGTGTTGCACGCTTGCCGGGGTTGGTTTCGCCTGCCGCCTGATGATGAGCGCTTGCGCGTGGTGCTGGCCGATGCATCGCTCGAAATTCAGAAGGACGAATGGCGCGGCACCGTGGATGCACTGCAGGTCGATTTGTACGACGAAGAGGCGGCCGCCCCGGTGCTGGACACGCCCGATTTTTACCGCCACTGTCGCGAACTGCTGACCCCGCAAGGCTGCATGACGGTCAACCTGTTTGGCCGCTCATCGAGTTATGCCGAGAGTGTGGAAAAGATATGCGCCGCCTTTGGTGAAGATGCGGTGTGGGTATTCAAGCCCACACGAGAGGGCAACGCCATCGTGCTGGCGCAGCGCACCGCCAGCCGACCTTCAAGCGATGCCTTGCTGCAAGCGGCCCATGCCGTTGAGAAAAATTGGGGCCTGCCCGCTTTGAAATGGCTCAAGGTTTTTAAACCGCTGGTCAAGTCAATGCCTTTGGGTCAGACACTCACCATGCAAGGTGTAGATCAGGGTAAACCATGATTTCTTCATTCCGTGAGCATAGGTGTTACCCACATCCGTGAACCCCTATGATTCACGCAGAATTGCCGCAACTCAAATCAGAGGAGATTTTTTTCATGATCCAAAGTCAAAAAGACTTTTTCGCGGGCCTGCTCTATGCAGTGGTGGGTGGCGCCTTTGCCATAGGAGCTATGGGTTACAACCTGGGCACAGCGGCCCGCATGGGCCCGGGTTATTTCCCATTGCTCTTGGGTGCCCTCTTGTGCGTGATTGGCCTGTACACCATGTTCAAAGCGGTCGTTGTCAAAACTGCCGATGGCGACAAAATCGGCAAATGGGCCTGGAAGCCATTGTTCTTCATCATTGCGGGCAACTTGATTTTTGGTATTTTGCTCAGTGGTCTGCCCAAGTTCGGTATTCCGGCCATGGGCCTGATCGCTGCCATTTTTGGCACCACCTTGGTGGTCAGCCGCGCTGGTGACATTTTTAAACTCAAAGAGGTTTTGATTTTGGCCACGATTTTATCGATCGGCAGTTACTGCGCATTTGTCTTGCTGCTCAATTTGCAGTTCCCGGTTTGGCCATCGTTCATCACAGGTTGAGGAGAAATAATTCATGGAACTGTTTGACAACCTGGCCCTTGGTTTTGGGGTGGCTTTCACCTTTCAAAACCTGATGTATGCGTTGATTGGCTGTTTGCTGGGTACTTTGATTGGCGTTTTGCCCGGCGTGGGGCCTGTGGCCACCATCGCCATGCTTTTGCCTGCCACGTATGCCTTGCCACCGATCGCCGCTTTGATCATGTTGGCCGGTATCTATTACGGCGCGCAATACGGCGGCTCGACCACCGCCATTTTGGTGAACCTCCCGGGGGAAGCCTCGTCGGTGGTGACCATGATCGATGGTTACCAGATGGCCCGCAAAGGTCGCGCTGGCCCTGCTTTGGCGGCTGCTGGCTTGGGTTCCTTCTTTGCTGGATGTGTGGGCACCTTGATCTTGGCTGCCTTTGCTGCGCCTTTGACCGAAGTCGCTTTCAAGTTTGGCCCTGCCGAGTATTTCTCCCTGATGGTTTTGGGCCTGATCGGTGCCGTTGTTTTGGCTTCCGGCTCGTTGATCAAGGCCGTTGGCATGATCATCTTGGGTCTGCTGATTGGTCTCATCGGCACCGACGTGAATTCGGGTGTGGCCCGCTACAGTTTTGATATTCCTGAGCTGACCGATGGCATTGGCTTCATTGTCATCGCCATGGGTGTGTTTGGTTATGGCGAAATCATCTCCAATCTGGCCAAACCAGCAGAGCAACGCGAAGTCTTTACCGCCAAAGTGACCGGATTGATGCCCACCGCACAAGACTTCAAGAACATGGTTCCTGCTGTGCTGCGCGGTACTTTCCTGGGTTCTACCTTGGGTATCTTGCCTGGCGGTGGTGCCTTGTTGTCTGCGTTTGCCGCTTACACGATTGAGAAGAAAACCAAGCTCAACGCTGGCGAGGTTCCCTTCGGTCAGGGCAACATCCGAGGCGTAGCCGCCCCTGAATCGGCCAACAATGCGGCGTCGCAAACTTCCTTCATTCCCCTGTTGACACTGGGCATCCCGCCCAATGCCGTGATGGCCTTGATGGTGGGCGCGATGACGATCCACAACATCCAGCCCGGCCCTCAGGTCATGACCAGCAACCCCGAGTTGTTCTGGGGTCTGATTGCTTCGATGTGGCTGGGTAACGCGATGTTGATCATCTTGAACCTGCCTTTGATCGGTATCTGGATCAAGCTTTTGTCTGTCCCTTACCGCTGGCTGTTTCCTGCCATCGTGTTGTTCTGCGCGATCGGCGTGTATTCCACCAACAACAACACCTTCGACATCTGGATGGTGGCAGGTTTCGGTGTAGTGGGTTATACCTTCATCAAACTCGGCATGGAGCCAGCACCCTTGCTGTTGGGCCTGATCCTGGGTCCGATGATGGAAGAAAACCTGCGGCGCGCCATGCTCTTGTCGCGCGGTGACTGGAGTGTCTTCGTGACACGTCCTTTGTCGGCCACCTTGTTGGCTGTCGCCTTGCTGCTCTTGATCATCGTGGCTTTGCCATCGATCAAGTCCAAACGCGAACAGGCTTTTGTCGAAGACTGATCGTCCTTTGACCTGACCTTCACAACGGCCTCTTCGGAGGCCGTTGTCATTGGTGCAGTTCCAACATCTGACAGCTTTCATGGGCTTGTCACTTGTGTGCAACAGGCCAGGTCTTGCTCTGCGAAAATGTAACCGTCTTTAACTTGGCAAATTCGGCTGAGCAGATCTTGGACAGGACATCACCATGAACAAAAGAAACCTCTTGCGCACGGTGTGCGCTGCAACGCTCGGCTTGCTTTTGGCGGGTTGGACGCAAGCGCAAAGCTACCCGAACAAGCCCGTGCGTCTGATCGTGCCTTTTCCGGCCGGTGGCGCGACCGATTTGTTCGCCCGTACCGTGTCGCAAAAGCTGGGTGAAAAATTGGGCGTGGCCCTGATCGTGGAAAACCGCCCCGGGGCAGGCGGTACCTTGGGCGCAGACTTGGCCGCCAAGGCCTCGCCCGACGGCTACACGCTGCTGCTGTCCACCTCCAGCACGCACTCGATTGGCCCCAACCTGAACCCGCGCATGCCTTACGACGCGGTGCGCGACTTCACGCCGATTGGTCATTTGGGCAACGCCCCCAGCATCATGCTGGTGCCCAACAACTCACCCGCCAAAACCGTTAAGGAGTGGATCGACCACGCCAAGAAGAACCCCGGCCGTTTGAATTACGCATCGAGCGGCAACGGCACCATCGTGCAGTTGTCGGCCGAGCTGTTCAAGGCCCAGGCCGATGTGTTTGTGGTGCACATCCCCTACAAAGGCACGGCACTGGCCATTCCTGACCTGATCACCGGCAAAGTGGATGTTTTGTTTGACAGCTTGCCCACCGGTATGCCGCATGTGCGCGAAGGCCGCTTGCGTGCCTTGGGTGTGACCTCGCTCAAAGCCACGCCCCTGGCCCCTGGCGTGCCCGCCATTGCCGATGTGTTACCGGGCTATGAGTCCAACACCTGGTTTGGTTTGTTTGGCCCCAAAGGCTTGCCACCTGAAGTGGTCAGCCGCGTCAATACCGCCGCCAACCAGGCGCTGCAAGACCCAGAGGTGATGGACAAGCTCCAGCGCTTTGGCATCGAGCCGGTAGGCGGCACACCCGCCCAGTTCACCACCATGCTGGCCAGTGAATCGGCCAAATGGAAAAAGATCATCACCGAGCGCAAGATCACCCTGGATTGACATGAGTTTCGATTACCAGTTCCCCTATGCCAGCACCCGATTACCGCTGTTTGCGCGCAATGTGGTGTCCACCTCGCACCCGCTGGCCGCACAAGCGGGTTTGCGCATGATGCTCAAGGGCGGCAATGCGGTCGATGCCGCCATCGCTGCTGCAGCCGTCATTACCTTGACCGAGCCCGTCAGTTGTGGCCTCGGCTCGGACGCGTTTGCGATTTTGTGGGACGGCAAAGAACTGCACGGCCTCAATTCTTCTGGCCCTGCGCCCGCCACCTGGACGCCCGAATACTTCCACCGCAAGTACGGCGTCGAAGCCAAAACACCGCCCAAGCGCGGCTTTGATTCGGTCAGCGTGCCCGGCGCGGTCGCGGGCTGGGTGGCCTTGAGCGAGCGTTTTGGCAAACTGCCCTTTGCCGATTTGCTGGAGCCTGCGATTGAGGTGGCCGAGCGGGGTTTTTTGATTCCGGTGGTGGTGCAGCAAAAATGGGCAGCCGCCACGCCCGAGCTGCAGTCGCAGCCGGGCTTTGCGCAAAGCTTTTTGCCATGGGGCCGTGCGCCGCAGGTGGGCGAGTTGTTCCAGTTCAAAAACGCAGCGCGTGGTCTCAGGGCCATTGCCGCCACCAAAGGCCAAGCGCTGTATGGCGGCGAGATTGCCCAAGCGATTGAAAAGTTCGCCAAGGACAACGGCGGCAGCATCACCGCCAAAGACCTGGCCGACTTCAAGCCCGAGTGGGTCAAGCCCATGGCGCAAGACTACCGGGGCTACACCTTGCACGAGATCCCGCCCAACGGGCAGGGCATCGCCGCTTTGATCGCGCTGGGTATCCTGTCCAACTTTGACCTGGCCAGCCACAAGGTGGACAGCGCCGATTCGCAGCACCTGCAGATCGAAGCCATGAAGCTGGCCTTTGCCGACCTGTACCGCTATGTGGCTGACCCGCGCTTCATGGAGCTGCCGCCCGAGCAGATGCTGGACCCCGCCTATCTGGCCAGCCGCGCCAAGCTGATCGACATGAAAAAGGCGCAGGACTTCAAGGCGGGTAACCCGGTCAAGGGCGGCACGATTTACCTGACGGCCGCCGATGAAAACGGCATGATGATCAGCTTCATCCAGAGCAACTACATGGGTTTTGGCTCGGGTGTGGTTGAGCCCACGTACGGCATCAGCCTGCAAAACCGGGGCCACGGTTTCAGCACCGACCTGCAGGGCCCCAACCCCGCCAACCTGGTGTTGCCGGGCAAGCGGCCGTTCCAGACCATCATCCCGGCTTTCCTCACCAAAGACGGCCAGCCTGTGATGAGCTACGGCGTGATGGGCGGCAACATGCAACCGCAGGGCCACATGCAAACACTGGTGCGCATGCTCGACTACGGCCAGAACCCGCAAGCGGCGTGCGATGCACCGCGTTGGCGCTTCAACACGGGCCTGAACATCAACGTCGAAGCCGCGATGAATGGCCAGACCGTGCAAGCGCTGATTGCACGCGGCCATCAGCTGGACATCATCAACGACTCGTACCAAGACTTTGGCGCAGGCCAGTTCATTTGGCGCATGGGTGATCCGGCGGTACAGGGTTACCAGGCTGCCAGCGACCCGCGCCGCGACGGCCAGGCCGTGGGCTTTTGATGGACCACGCCCGCGCTGCCACTGCACCGGCATCGGCCCTGAGCACCGGCTTGATGCTGGCAGCGGCGGGCTCGATCGCATTCAGTGGCAAGGCCATCATCGTCAAGCTGGCTTACCGCCATGGCGTTGATGTGGTCACGCTGCTCATGCTGCGCATGGTGTTTGCCTTGCCCTTTTTTGTGCTGATGGCCTGGTGGGCTGGGCGTGGCAAGGCGCGGCTTACCCAAAGAGACTGGCTGGGCGTGGTGGGCCTGGGCTTTTGCGGTTATTACCTGTCGAGCTTTCTGGATTTTTGGGGGCTGGAATTCATCAGCGCCTCGCTGGAGAGGCTGATCCTTTACCTCAACCCCACGATCGTGCTGGTGCTCGGTTGGTTGCTGTTCAACAAGCGCATCACGCAGCGCCAGGGGGTGGCCATGGCCATCAGCTATTCGGGCGTGTTGCTGGTGTTTGGGAACGAGGTCGGGCTGGCGGGGCCGCACGCGGCTTTTGGGGCATTGCTGGTCTTTTTAAGCGCGGTCACCTATGCGGTGTACCTGACCTACAGCGGCCAATTGGTGCAGCGCCTAGGCGCCTTGCGGCTGGCGGGGCTGGCCACCAGTGTGGCTTGTTTTTTTTGCATCGTGCAGTTTGGATTGCTGCGGCCCATGGCGGCCGTGCAGGTGCCCGAGGCGGTGCTGTGGCTGTCGTTGCTGAATGCCACGGCCTGCACCGTTTTGCCGGTCTTGCTGGTGATGATAGCCATTGAGCGCATCGGCCCCGGGCTGACGGCGCAAATCGGCATGATCGGCCCCATGGCCACGCTGCTGATGGGCGTTTGGATTTTGGACGAAGCTTTCAACCTATGGATCATCGCCGGGACCGTGCTGGTCTTGAGCGGTGTGTTTTGGGTCACGCGGCCAGCGGGTCGCACCACATCAACTTCTGGAGATTGACATGGACTTGGGCATTGCAGGCAAGTGGGCTTTGGTGGGTGGCGCCAGCAAAGGCTTGGGCTGGGGCTGTGCGCGGGCCTTGGCGCTGGAGGGCGTTAACGTGGTCATGGTGGCTCGCGGTGCTGAAGTGCTGAACAAAGCCGTGGATGACTTGCGTGCCGAGACCGGCGGCAAAGTCCAGTTGATCGCGGTCGCGGTGGACATCACCACCGAAGCCGGACGCGAAGCCATCTGGAACGTCGCTGGCGGCCCCGGCAAAGATTACGACATTGTCGTCACCAACGCCGGTGGCCCGCCACCTGGCGACTTCCGCGACTGGAACCGTGAGGCCTGGCTCAAGGCCATCGACGGCAACATGCTCACACCCATCGAGCTCATCAAAGCCACCGTGGACCGCATGGCCTCTCGCGGCTTTGGCCGCATCATCAACATCACCAGCAGCGCCGTGAAGGCCCCCATCGACGTGCTGGGCTTGTCGAACGGCGCACGCAGCGGCCTCACGGGTTTTGTGGCGGGGGCTTCGCGCAGCGGCATTGCCGCCAAAGGCGTGACCATCAACAACCTGCTGCCCGGCAAATTCGACACCGACCGCATCCGCGCCACGCTGCCCGCCATGGCGCAAAAGCAAGGCAAAACGGTGGAAGAGTTGCGTGTGATTCAGCAAGCGCAAATCCCCGCAGGCCGCTATGGCAACCCGCAAGAGTTCGGTGCGATCTGTGCCTTCTTGTGCAGCCAGCAAGCGGCGTACATGACGGGCCAAAACGTGTTGGCCGATGGTGGGTCTTACGCTGGGACGTTCTGATTCCGTTCAGTGTGATGCGTTGAAGTGCTGCAATGGCTGACCGGCGATTGCAGCGGCTTTATCGCTGTGTTGCAGGATCACGAAGAGTTGAGTTGAGTTAGAGGGGCGAGGGGCTTCTTTAGGCTGTTATGTAGAGATCTACATAACAGCCTCTATGCTCAGGTGACAACTATGCGCAGATGTTGTTTTGTGAATGACACTGGCCCCTCTGTCGGTGAGACTGCGGGGCCAGCGAAATCTGCGCATAGTTACAGTGTCTGAAGGAATTGCATAAGCGAGTCGGGAGCTTTGTATCGGCTCATATTGGTATTGGGTTCCTCCAGCCTCGCAAGGGCCCGCTCTGTCATCGCAAGATCAGCCTCGACGTAGCGGTGGGTGGTTCAGTTGAGTGATTCCCATGGTGATCTCCTGAAGTGGGATCACCAGTGAAACTCTACGGAATAACTATTGCTCCGGCCCTTTGAAGTTTAAGCAGCATATCGAACCCGACGGTCCTGGAAGTAGTCAATAACCCGCTCGGGTGTTTTCTCCAACATCAACATATGTTCGTTGGCAGCTTCGCGTAATTTGGCTTTGGTTCGCACTGGAACGCGCTTGCCCATCTCCTGCTTCAAGTCCGCGTTCAGCCGCTCTTCTGGGTTCAGTTGCGGGCTGTAGCTGGGCAGGTAAAAAAGCTCGATCTGTTCTTTGCGCTCAGCTACCCACGCCTTGACCAGTTTGCTGTGGTGCACGCGCAAGTTGTCCAGGATCAGGAAGACCTTTTTGCTCGCATCTTTGATCAAGGCCTGCAAAAACTCAATCAGCTTTTCTGCATCAAATGCCTCATCAATGATCATCCACCTTGTCTTGCCCTGATTGGTCACCGTGGCAATCATCGACAGCTTTTGGCGCGTGCCACCCACCGCCATGGTCACGGGTGTTTTGCCTGCAGGGGCATAGCTCCTGCCGCGCACATCAGTGTTGACCAGTGCGGTCTCATCACCCCAGTGAATTTCGCCCCCTTCAGCTCTGGCGCGCTGCTCTATGGCGGGGTATTCACCCTCAAGCCAGGCCTGCACAGCAGCCGGGCTTTGTTCGTAGGCGCGTTTGATCGGCTTTTGCGGCGTAAAACCCCAGCGCGCGAGGTACTTGCCAATGCTGCGCACCTGCAGCTTGATGCCAAATTCTTGCTCAATGAGTTGCCCCACCGCAGCTCGACTCCAAAGGCTGAAGTCCATCTTCAACTGCTCAGGTCGTTTGTCGATGATCATGCGCTGGATGGCATCTTCTTGGGCTGAGCTGAGCACGCGTCCGTCGCCTTTAATCCGTCCGCGAGGAGTAGGCCGCACGTTTGCCCAACCGCCGGCCTCGAACAGATCAATCGTTGATCGCACTGTCGGATGACTCAGTCCAGTCATCGCCACAATTTGCATCACCTTGATGCCCTTCTTGTGCAACCGAATGACTTGCTTGCGCCGCTCGTGCAGTTGCTCCAGTGTTTGGTATCTTGCGTCTTCTTTTTCCATGATCTGAACATGGGGTCAATCACCTGGAATTCAAGACTTCAATGGGCCGAATCTATATGTCCAGATATTCAGTTGGCCACCCAACCGTGACCCGCATCCTGCGGGCCTGAGAGCCATCACAGGAAAACCATCTGCACATAGTTGTCACATGAGCATATAGGCTGGTTGCGGTCATTGAAGACGCGCCGCCGCAATGTCGCTGTCGGCCCGTAAGCAGGCATTCAAGCACCAAGTGGACAGGAGTTCAGAGTTCTGCGTCCAGTTCGATGCGCCGTATTGGCACAACCCCTTTGATGTGGCGCCCGCTGCTGTCTCGTACTCGGAACCGAACACGGACAGTTGCGAGCCGTGTATCACCGGGGCGAAGGTCTACAACCTCGGCCTTCAACCCTTCTTCCTCGAAATGAACGTTTAGAGCAGGTGGGTTACGCATCTCAGCTGCGGTAACGACAGTCCATATACCCTCGCCGTTGGGCGGATACAGCCCTGGCCCTTCAGCAATAGCCGCCTCGATCAGGCCCTCTGGAATGGGGGTGCCGGCTGAATCGGCAGCGGCCCGGACATTGTTGGCGAACATCGATTTTCTGAAGCGCAGGAACGCATTCGGCTCTGAGATCGCCTGCTCGGCGAAGCCATCATTAGGACGGAGCGTTACGAACGCGCGTTCGGGAACGCCAGGCGGCAGGGGCTGCAGATCGTCAGCAGTGTTCACGCAAGCGAGAGCAAACAGTCCCTCAACACCGAACCTGGTTACCTCGCCGTGTAAGGTAGGAACAACAGCCGGAAGTATGAGGAAGTGAAACTGCATCACGCCTGTGCAACTTTCGGGGATTTCAACAGCTACGTCACCCTGCCGATCGTCCTGCACTGAGTCGAGCAAGTCAAAGGCAGGGATTCGGTAGCCAACGACTGTGACCGACTCGACCAAGTCCATCAGAGGCGGGATAAAGCGCGGCGCGGCCTGGTCGAAGTGATAGTTGACTCGCCCACTCGTATGTATCGAGATCTCCTTGGTCTTTCGAGCTGTCCTTTCCACTTCTTCAAGCGCAGGTCTGCGGGACGAAAACAACCATCTCATCTCGCTCGAACCTTCCCTGACAAGGCTAAGTCGGAGCGAGCCATCGTGAGTGACATTGATGGAGGCGAGATGCTTAACTACACCTCTTCGCGAAAGCAGAACTCTGGGCATGAAGCAATACTCTAAAGCAGGAAGTGACCAAATTATCCGGTTAGGAGCCGCGCCGCTGCGTGCGTGAAGCGGCGTCTGCTTTTGGACCAGGAACTGTCAGCCGCTCGACCTAGTACAGTGACAGCAACCGTGGCATAGCTGACTTTCGTCTTGTTGGCCTGAACCATCCACTAAGCTGTCCCCTTAAATTAATCGCTGTTGCAACGAAGCCTCACCCAATGGCCGCAGCCGCGCATAGTCCAACAGCTCCGCAAGCCGCGCACCTTTACCCTGCCATTCATACACAACAGCCTCCCCCAGCAGCACGTAATGCCAAGGCGGCCCACCGCGTTGCACCTCGCTCAGGTTGTTGATGCGTTCACACCAAGCCAGCGCCACTTTCAGTTTGCGTTGCACATTGGGGTGGATGGTTTGTTCTTGGCCTTTGGTTTCGACCAGGTACACCGCGCCTGCGGTGCGCACCAAAAAATCGGGTGAGTAGAAGGCGGGCAGGCCGTCGTCTTTCACGTAGCGCAGGCGGGCAAAGGTGTGGCGGTTTTCGCTGATCTTGCAAAAGGCCAGCACTTGCGTGTCGGCTTGTGCCCAGTGGATGAAGGCGCGTTCCAGCCCGCCGCTGCGGCTGGGCCAGCCCAGCCGGGTGTAGATGCATTTGGACACTTCCAGCGATGCACTTTCGCGCACCATCAGCTTGAGCACTTCGCTCAAAAATCGCAGATGCACTTCGGTCTGGCCGGTGGTGTGCTTTTCTTCTGATTCGAGCAGGCCCACCGCAAACACCTTGGTGATGTGGTCCACCACGGGCTGCAACAACAGCAAGCGCCAGTTTTCATCTTCCAGTGGGTTGAAAGTGCCCGCAAACAATTGCGTCCAGACGTAGTCGTCAATCCATCCCGTCAGCTCGGCGGTGTTCACTTGCAAATAGGGCTTGGCCAAGTGTGTGGCGATCTTGTTGCCCTTGGGCAGCGGTTCGCTCAGCGCCTGACTGATGCGCCGTGTGAGGCGCGACAGGTAATCGTTGTACCCGCTCACGTTCATCACCGCACCGTCCACTCTGTAGTCGCCAAACAGCGTGGCGCTTTGCAGGTCTTGCGAGACAAAGGTGTCGCCTTTGCCCAGCATGCCCTTGAGCTGGTCCGCCGTCATGGCCGTGAAGGCGGGCAGGGTGGTCACATCGATCTGGTTGTGATCACACAGTTCGTCGGCTTCTTGCAAGATGAACGGGATGCCGAAATCAAAGGCTTGAAAGTCTTCGCGCAGTTCGGCTGCGATCACGTCACCCGTGGCCGATGTGTCGTCGCCATCGTCATCACCTGTCGTGCCCGCCAGGCCTTCGTTGATCAGCTCGTCATAAAACGACTGAAACGCGGGGTGCTCCACGATGGACAACACATCCAACAAGCTGCCCGGTTCTTTGCTGGCCTCGATCAGTTCGCGGTTCTCGCGTTTGATGTCGTTGTATTCTGCGTCGCGCCACATCATGCGCAAGCCACGCCCAATGGTTTGCTCCAGCAGAATTTGAGCCTGGCTGGAGCGCAGCGGCACGATGACGCAGATGTTGTTCACGTCAAAGCCTTCGCGCAGCATGAGCACGCTCACGATCACACGCGGTGTGGCGTGGTGGTCCACGCTGAATAGGCGCTCGCGCACAGGCTCCCAATCCTTGGGTCCCAGCTCGGCTTTCTTCCCCGAGTCGATGGTCATCACCTCGTCGTCGTTCAAGCCTTCCTGGTCGCGTAAAAATTCGGCCACAAGCGGCGACACGGTGGTGTCTTCGCAAACCACCAGCATCTTGGGGTGGCGGTGCGGATCGATGGTGGCAAAGTCTTTTTCCAGCTTGCGCAGTTTGGCAAGGCCCGCCCGCAGCATGACGCGCTGGCCTTCACTCAGCGCTGGGTTACCCGATTCGTCCCGCTCGGCCTTGAACTCCAGCGGCAGTGCGCCGATCTCCTTGCGGCGGTCCAGCACCAACGACTTGACCAGCCCGGCACGCATGGCGCTTTTCAGGTCAAAGTCGGTCACGATGTGCGGAAAGTACACCTTGCGCTTGTTCTTGCCCGAGCCCACATCGTTGTAAGGTGTGGCCGAAAAGTCCACCTGCACAAAGCGGCGGCCCTTGCTTTGGGCGATGCGGCTCAGGCTTTTCTGCCATTCCACCTCGGTCGTTTCGCCTTCGCGTTTGAACTCGTGGATGTGGTGGGCCT